>JAESQE010000105.1 GCA_016765335.1 Planctomycetaceae bacterium | reverse complement strand
TAAAATGGTCGACATGCGAGATAATTACGATGGCACACGGCAAGAGCCGGTTGTTTTGCCTGCTCGCTATCCGAATTTACTCGTGAATGGTTCACAAGGAATTGCTGTTGGAATGGCGACAAACATTCCACCTCATAACTTAGGCGAAGTGATTAAAGCTTGTCTGCTTTTGATCGACAATCCCGATGCAACCATCGCCCAGTTAATGAAATATATTAAAGGCCCAGACTTTCCGTTGGGCGGACGCATTGTTACTGATCGGCGAGATCTGCGAAATATTTATGAGACCGGTCGAGGCTCGATCAAAGTTCGCGCAGAATGGAAACCGGACAATCAGCAAAAAGGAACCAACAATCTTGTCGTCACTTCGGTTCCCTACAATGTGGAAACCGGCCCATTGATGACGATTCTGGGAGACATCACCGATTCCAAAAAGCTGCCTCAGTTGCTCTCTGTGGCTGATGAAAGTAGCGAAGAGCTTGGAATGCGCATCGTCCTGGAACTGAAGAGCCTCAGCGATGCAGAAACCGTGTTTGCGTATCTTTATAAGCACACGCCGTTGGAGCAAAACTTCAATTACAATGCAACGTGTCTGCTTCCCGACGAGAAAGACAACCTGGCACCGGCTCAGGTGAATTTGCAGGAGATGCTCAGCCATTTTCTAAAATTTCGATTAACCACCGTCATCAAAAGACTTCAGTATTTACTTGCACAGCTCGAAAAACGAATTCATATTCTCGAAGGTTTCGAGATTATATTTAGCGGTCTGGATAAAGCGATAAGAATTATTCGAAGCTCTCAGGGAAAAGCAGATGCGGCTACGAAACTGATGAAAGCTTTCCCGATTGACGCGGTCCAGACAGATGCCATTCTGGATATGGCTTTGTACCGAATTTCCGAACTGGAAATTGATCGTATCATGGAGGAGCTGAAAGAGAAAAGAGCCGAGGCCAAGCGATTACGTATTCTGCTGGCATCGAATAAAAAATTATGGAAACTCGTGGGCACTGAACTGCGTGAACTTGGAGAAAAGTTTGGTAATCGACGCCGAACAGCAATCGGTTCTTCCGAGGAAATTGCAGAATTTGATCCGCAAGCTTACATCGTGAAAGAAAACACAAATGTGGTTGTGACTCGCGATGGCTGGCTCAAACGCGTAGGCCGCATCCAATCTGTTGAGAAACTTCGGGTTCGCGAAGGAGATGCTGTTCTGGATGTGCTCCCTGCAAGTACGCTGGATCACATTGTTTTCCTGGCAACCGATGGGACGGCTTACACGCTTTCGGTTCAACAAATTCCAGCTTCAACCGGTTATGGCGAACCGCTTTCCAAGCATTTCAAACTGCGTGATGGCGTACATATTATTTCTGCAATCACAACGGATGCTCGATTTACGTTGGCAGATGATCCGCCGGGTGGAGAATCTCCGACGCCTTACTTATTGACAGCAACAGAATTTGGACAGGTGCTCGCGGTATCCTTCTCGGCTTTCAGACAACCTTCGACAAAAAGTGGTCGCAAGTTTTGCAGGCTTGCCAGCGGAGACCGTGTGGTATTCGCTCAATTAATTGGCGATGAAGAAACGATGTTCCTGGCCACAAAAAAAGCTCGCGTCGTCCATTTCTCTCTGGAAGATGTTCCCTTGCTGGCTGGTCCTGGACGAGGAGTCAAAGGGATTAAACTGGAGAAGAACGATCAGACAATTGGAGCCGTTTTGTTAGGGCGGCCCAGTGATTGCTTAAAAGTCGTCAATGCAAACGGAAAGCAGTTGACGTTCGGGCAAGCAAAATACAATGTCACTGGACGCGGCGGCAAAGGACACAAAACAAGTCAGAGAACGGGATTCCAGGAAGTCCTCAGACCAGACATTGAATTGGTTGATTGGGCTTCGCTGGAAAACAATTGAGGTAACCTCTATTGATTCAAAAACATTGTGGGCGGAGGGTAGACATTCTTGTCTGCCTTGAATTAAGGCATGCTCAAACGACACAGACTCCGAATGTCTGTGCTCCATTCGAATTAATTTAAGTAAAAACATCGCCCTGAACCCCACGAAAGAAAATACAATGACTCAACAGACAGTAGCGATTTTGGGCGCGAGTAACGATCGCAAGAAATACGGCAACAAATCTGTGCGAGCACACCAGGCACAAGGCTTTCAGGTTTTTCCGATCAACCCTAAAGAGGATACGATTGAAGGTCTGACGTGTTACAAATCGTTGGCAGAAGTACCAGCAGAACATTTGAACCGAATCAGTGTGTATCTGCCTCCGCAAATTGGAATCAAGTTGCTTCCAGAAATTGCAGAAGCAAAAGCAGATGAAGTCTGGTTCAATCCGGGAAGCGAAAACCAGGAACTCTTCGATCAGGCAGCTGAGATGGGGATCAAACCGATCCTCGCTTGCAGCATTGTCGATGTAGGCCGCCTGCCCGACGAATTCGACGAGGGGAGTCAATAATACGCTCGGCAAGCTGAGTCTTGACCCAGCCTACAGCCGGATTGTTTTATTGAATTGCTTCATCACGTCCAGTTGCGTTACTGAATCGGGATCTGCTTCAGTAGCAGATGGTCTTCTATCTGATGCCGAGCCGGGGCCGGGCTGAGTGGCCTGCTTGATCTGCGGTTAGCTGGCAAGAGTCCTTGTGCAGGGGGCGNAAACTTGGTTTGCTCAATTTGCTGTGGGGGCAATTGTGATTCGTACTCTTCATACAACGCATTTTGCAAAGGCATATCAGGGACACCGCTTATCCCAGCATCATTGGTTGCGGGCATCGGTGAATTGGTGCCAAAGGAATTAAGAGACTTAGTACGGGGAATCATTTGCATCGGAGGAGTTGACTGATGTCGGAATGAAGAAGTTCTGTTTTCTTCGCCACTGACAGTGCGAACCANGTTTTGAGAACGCTTTTTCGACAATTCCATACGCATCGTTTGCTTGAGCTGCACTGCAACTTGATTGCCATGACCGGTGATGACAGCATCGTTGATCCTTAGCAGACCATCTTCTTCGATCAAACTAATTTGCATTTCAGAATTTGGACCAGCGAATGTCACGAGGGTCTCTTTTTTGTCCGAAGAGTCAAATTCGATAACAATGTGCTTGGCTGTTTTTTTGTTTTTCTGTGTGCGTGAAACTAATCCCGGCAGTTTGACCACTGGCTTGGAAGCTGAAACGTGATCCAGATAGGTGTAAGCCGTTTCTGGCATTTTCTTTGCTAAAGAAAAAACACGTCCATAAAAATCGTCTGTCACGAGTCGGACCGTATGTTTCGGCTGACCGTGGTGGATGCTGGCTGCCAATTCGTAGACAGGAATAATTGCAGCGAGGTGATCTTTCAAAGACTTGTCTTTTGTCGTTTCTCTTTGATTTTCAGAATGGATCATCACATCATCGACTAAAACTCGGCCTCCCTGATCGTGTAGTACAACAGTCAATTGATCGGGGCCGACTTCAAACACGACATGTGTAACTTCGCCTTGGAATTTGGTTTCAATAACACGAGGAGACGAAACTTTAGCAACCGGGATCGGCAATATCGCCAGAGTCTGATCGCTTGCCCGTTCCCATGTTTTCATTTGGAAATCACGTGTTGTATTGTATCGCAGCATTTTAGCATCACGTTGATTCAAGGCGGTCATAAACAGTTCGGCGACCGGTCGAGCAGTTAACGCAGAGACTAAAGAGAGAGTCTGATCCTGTTCCATGTCGTAGAGTATGACATCTTCGATCTTGTAGTCTCCAGAGGCAGATTTTGTCTCTTTGAGAGTGATTTGCAGAGTCTGTAATTGATTATTAAGAATGACATCAGCCCGTTTTATAGACAGTTTGTCATCCACTCGTGTATTTGTCAGTTTGACGTCTATTTTTCCTTCGACATCAAAAGAGGAAGGCAGCGGCACGTCGCTGAGTCTGGCTGGTGCAAGTCCAGCTGTGTAATAACTATTTTGTGTGACCTGTTGAAGTTTAGATTTATCGTTTTGTTGCCATGCATCAAGAAATGCCAACGTCTGATTAGTCACTTTGACTCTGCTCAGCAAAGAGTCAATTCGCGAATCTTTGTTGCGACCCGTTAATGCCAAATCACTCACTTGCCAACCCAATTCAGATTTATCCATCGAAATCTGAATGGTGCCGTGTGATCGATTCAGTTTGACGACAGCCTGATCGCCATTGATGTGAGCTTCAGGACGGAATGTCTTTGTTCTCTCAGATTTTCCAATAATCAGGGAAATATTATAGGCCAGAACTGAAGGAGGTAATTTTTCCAAAGCCTGTTTCATCTCCGGATTGCAGCTGTTGAGTACTTTTTGCCGATTCCCCTGTGACCAAGAATCAAAAAACTCACGAGACGAAAGAAGCACATCCATCTGGTTGGTAACAGGCATTGCGACGGTTTTGTTTTTGATGCGTTGACGCAGATAAATGTCATCAACTTTCCATTGCTTTTGCTGGCCTTCGTTGACCAAGCGGTACATGATTTTCCGCTTGTTGTCTTTCCCAAACCCGATCGCGACCTTCTTTTCTGTATCCGACACATCTTCTACTTCCAGTATTTCGAAATCACCATTGGGAAGTTTTAATTGGTCGAGTGCTTCAGCTGACTGTGGGTGGCGCAAGGCTTTGTGTGCGAATTGATCGGATGCGTTCTCTCGAAGCAAATTCAAATCACCTGAATCTAATCCGGCTTGAAACGCGGTAATGGTGCGTTTTTCCTGCATGTTTGCGCATCCACTGCAAGCCAATATGCCAAGTAAAACCGGCATTGCCAGCAGTCGTACATTCGTCACGCTTTGCCCTAAAATTTGAAAGAGCCAAGCAATACGATATGTATCGAAACGCATTGCGAACTGAGTAAGACGCATTCGATGAACCTGATCTGAAGAAGGGAGTGAGGTAGGGTTTCAGGTAGAATTGAAAAGGAAGGGAATGGAACTCTATCCGGAATGGATTTGAGCGGTCAAGAGAAGGTTTTGAAGGGAGTCTGAAGGGGATTTATCAGCCAAATAATGAAAGATTTACATGATTTGGTTATTTTGTATTTCAATGGAACCTCTGGAAAATGGTTTCCAGAGTTGCTTAATAACCGTTTGGTCAAAAAAGAGAGCTTAAAACCCCCTCTAACTCCCCCTTCGTAAGGGGGAGAACCAACTTTAGAGATCCTCATAAATGGCATGGTTCAACTGTTGATCAGATCAGCGTGTTAGACCGATGTAGAATGAGAACATTTGACGAATATCTGTTTCTTCTTTGACAATGGGAAAGGCCCAGTCCAATGCAATCGGCACTGGACCCATTTGTGGGACAGCGATTCGTAAACCTCCACCAACAGAAACGCGGAAGTTTTCGAGTGATACGTTCCTCTCGACTGTACCAAAATCGGTGAAGGCGACAAAGCGAACGGTTTCGCTGGCCATCACCGGTAACATATATTCTGCGGTGCCAAGCATCTGGAACAGTCCCCCGACCTGTGCACCATTGGTTCCCAGGTTAGGCGGTTCCAAAGGACCAACCGAGCGGAATTTGAAGCCCCGAAAGGTTTGGAATCCCCCGGCATAAAACCGTTCGAATGAAGGCGTGTCGTCAGTTGTCCAACCGAGATTACCTCGGAAAGAAAGCACATGTTTTCCCGCACCGTCAGGACGTTGATAGGTCGTGAAGTACTGCGAGCCTTGTAATNCCAATTTCGTAAAACTGTAGTCTGCAAAAGCTTGCTCGACACTACCTTGCAAGTTGTACCCTTCGGTCGCCATCGATGCAGAATCTCGTGTGTCGTATCCGAGTGAGAATTTATAAGTTCCCAAAAAGTGGTCCCCAAGTGTCGGGACAAGTGAAGGAGCATTGAGTCGTAAATCAGAAATATTTACTTTCTCCAACCGCAAAGCGTTGTTGATTGAAAGTTCACGAGTCAGCATTTTTCCCATGTTGATTCGACCGCCAGTACGTTGTTCGTTCCAATCGCGGAAGTATCGCTGATAATAGAAACCGCTCACACCGAGGCTGTAATCGGTATCCAGAAAATGCGGATTGGTCCAACTTCCCAGATAGCGACTGACCTGGTTACCGGGAGTTGCTTCGAGCCGGAACTGCTGACCTCCTCCACGAAAAGCGTAGCCATCCACGATGTCTCGCCAACTTGTGGGGACACGCATAATGTCAAAATTCTGCTCTTCCAAAACGATGTTACCAAATATCCCGGAATCACTATTCACACTCGCTCCGAGCATGAAGCGACNTGTCCTGGCTTCGGTAACATTCAGATCCAGGTCAACATAACCAGGAGGTAGTTCGGGGTTAAGAACAGGAGGCCCAAACTCACTTCCTAATGGATTCGGATTGAAACCAGATGCTGGTGGTGCACCATACTGATCCACGCTTTGGCCTCTCACAACCGGGGCTTCCGTCTGGCCAGCAAACTGTTGAACAAACGGGTTACCTGTTTCGGTGAAGACCGAACGCTTATCAAAATCGAGTGGTTGATAAAGTAATAATTTCTTTTGGGCTGGTCGCTGCTTGCGATATTCCCGGTAGTATCTCTGATTCTGCGAACTCGTTTGAGGTTTTACCGCAGCAGGTGGCTCGGGAGAATAAATCGTATAACCTGCTCCAGGAATGGTATTGGTAATCCGGGCGCGTCCTGCTGATTGGTTGGCCTGTTTGGTTTTCAGGTTGGTGAGAATCAGTTCGTTGTGACTGTTTGAACTACGATATTCAGGCACGAAGGCAGGCTGTTGTGTTGTGTTGCCAAAGTAGCCATCTGATCCGCGAATGACAGGGGGATTGGGATCAACCTGTTGTGACATATAGGATGGATTCTCAACGGGCCTGATGTTAATTTGAGGTGCATTTGGCCCCCCGCGTTCCCAGGTTGAAGAGCCTCCAATTCGAGCACGTGATCTTCGGATTTTATTCGGATCGGCTAATTCCCCCGGTGCGATCAGCAGTTGATTCAACGCGACGGTTTCTTTGGTGTGAGTGTGCAAGCCACGAATGTTGACGTTAATCATTCCGATGCGATAGACGCGATCTTCATCAATTTGATAAACCAGGTCGAGCACTCCCGGTTTCTCTGTGAATTTAATGGCTCGGTTTAAGACACCACCATTGACCTTGGCNAACAATCGTCCCAGTTCGCCATATTTTACCTGGATGCCCTCGACATCTTTTGCCATCACTCGGGCACTAAAGAACTCGCCTTCTTCCAGTTCGAAGTCCTTCAGGAGTTGATCACGAGAGTAAATTCTGTTGCCTTCGAATACGATATATCGAATTTTGTATCGCTGACCCTCTTCGATGTTGAAAATCACAGTCACCTTCGAGCGATCCTCTGAAATCTCCTNCTCAGCTTGAACCTCAATATCGAAGTAGCCAATGTTGTGATAATACCGCTTGATCGCAGCCACATCGGCTGGAATTGTTGTGGGATCGTACTGCCCACCAAATTTCCAGAGAATTTCACTTTTTGTTAAACGTCCCAGCTTGAGAACTGCCGAGGAGACATCTTTATTTCCACGGAACTTGATCGAGGCGACTTTAACTTTCGGGCCTTCATGAATGTCGAAAATGACTTCTCGGTCATCTACAGAACCACCTTTTTGTAAAGTGACTTCTGCATACAGGTAGCCTTTGTTTTTATAGTGTGACTGGATGCGTCTCGCAGATTCTCGATTTGCAGCCACGGAAAAGGCATGCATCGGTATCAAACCAGTAATACCAGATAANATTTTTTCTTTGACGTGTTTGTTGCCCACGTATTCAACGCTACGCAATATCGGTAGCTCAGTCACCTTGTAAACCAGTACCAGCCCTTTGTCTGATTGACGGTAGACAGGTTCAATTGTGAAAAACCATTTGGTGCTGTAAAGCGAATTAATATCTTCTCGTATCTGGTCACGAGTGATTGTTCTGCCTGCGCGAGCTTTGATGTACCTCATTAACGATGTGGCTGGAATGGTTGCATTGCCTTCAATCAACACATCGGCCAGCACCTGATTCGGTGAAGGACCATCGATTTTCATTTTGTCTTCAACAATTAACTTCGGTGCAAAAACAGGGGAATTGCCGGGCTGAAGAACTTCATCACTTAACGCTTTGGGAGGTGTCAACTGAGTTTGTTGAAATGGAGGCAGATTAGACGCACTGGGAACTGGGACAGAGGGAACTGGTGCAGGGTCTGTTTGCTTGGCGGGTGACGCAGGGGCCTGGAATGCAGCACCTTGCACCGGAGTATGCCAACTTTTTCGATCAGCAGAACCGCCTTGTTCCATCATATCTCGGAAAGCAGGATCAACAGCGTCTGGAGACTGAGCACGAATTAAGTGCTGATCACTTTCGGGTATCGTAGAAACGATCCAAGGAGCTTGGCATCCGGGGAGTAGAAGCAGAAAACCGACAGCGAAGGCAGATAAGAACAATCGCCCCGACGGATTCTTTCTCCAATTGCTGCTATGAACAAGCAAAATGGCTAAGGGATCCTCAGCGGCTGGAAAATCTGCACAAGAATTGTGAGTTTTCTGCTTTTGAATTCGTGATTCTGGATTCACCATTTATCCGGCCTGATGCTAATTCGCGTAATACCTGTACCCAAATGGGACAGAGCGAATGGATTTTTCTTGGAAATGATTGCGCAGTTGGGCATCTCTCACTCAAGTTTTGAGAAATACGTTGCGTAGAATTACCTCAAAAAGCGTGATTGAGGCAAGATGAATTTTCCAACAGGCCGATTAAGCGAATTCTGTAGAGCGATAAAGCAAATAATACAATGATGAGAGCGGGCTATTACCTCCTATGCCTCGCATCTACCCCATATTGAGGGCTGCGTTGTAGATTTGACTTGTGTCAAAAACTTGGTCATTGGATTCAAAGAGCTGTTCGATGAGATGGTGATGTATTTTCATTTTCAATCCACCAACCCCCAGTGCACCGTAGCAAATCAACGAGCCAATCTGATTTGCCTTGTCCGTTGATTGAATTCCGCCAATCCCCAATGGAGGAACAGCGTTCAGATCGATGACAACTTTCAGGGATTCGCAGGCGGATAATTCGTCCAATGTTGCAAATTGAACCCCGGCTGCCCCAGCTGCAATGACCAGATCGGCTCCCTCAAGTAACGAGCCTATCTTTCCCTGGGCAGGAATTTCAGCAGCGGTGAAGCGACCGGTGGTGTCATCAATGAGAGAACAAACATGCTCAGCTTTGGATAAAGAGCGAGAAACAACGACTACTTCTGCTCCAAGAGACCCCAAAATGTGGGCAGATCTGCGTCCCACGGGACCGGTTCCTCCCAGCACAACGGCCCGAGATTGCGAGAGATCAAGCTGCTTTTTCGCATAATAGACAGCTGCAGCTGCGGTCGTGTTGCAACCATTCGAATCCATCATCACCGAAACACGCATTGATCCAAAAAATGATTCTTGAACTTTAGCCAGGACTTTTTCACCAGCTTCGACATTGCTGCCTCCCACGAAAATGGCCGTGTTTTTCAACTCTTTAGAGCCACGAGTAAAAATGGCACCTTGCACCAACGGAACAATGTTCGAAGGGTTGATCTGACTGTAAGATAGAAGGTGATCCACTCCCGCATCGATTGCGGTCACCGCATCGAAACTACTGGCTTGGGAATCGGTATCGAGTTGTATTAAAATGCGTTTCATGATTCATCTACCGGATGAAATTACCACTATGTATGAGTGAGAACAAACTCACTGGTCATTAACTCAGATGCGGAAGTCTGCCTTTAGTAAATCTGATTTATTAACGTCAATCAAGTGAAAACTGATGATAACCTAAATAATTTCTGGAGTTCTAGTAGATACCCCTAGGTGTGAGAAAGGGGGGGCAATAAACTACCACTAGCAGTAAACAACAGGGCACGTGGCTGTAAGTGCTCACGTTTGTCGATCCTGAAAAACTCATCCGGGATTGCCTGTCTTACGTAGCAACCCGAGGAACTGTCATTGCAAGTGAAATAACTGCAATCGATTGGCACGCAAATGGCTCAGGGGGTACCTTCACTAAAAGATTCTAATACGCATCCGCGTATTTGTTCGCGCGTTGGATGTTGCCTAACTCCTTCTCGGCCCAAGACCACGGACAATAACTTCCCGCTAGTTTTTATGGGATTGATATAAGGGAACCTCAATTAATTGAATCCCAGAGGTTCCCGAATACAGTTTGGTTANAAAGCACAGTTCAAAAACCCCCTCTCACTTCCCCTTCGTAAGAGGGAGAACCAATCAATAGAGACCTTGGTCCATTTTCCCTTTTTCGTGCTTCAACGGCTTTACGGCTTGGTAATTGTTTCATCCAGATTCATCAGCACGCGGGCAATCAGTTTCCACGCAGCTAACTCNTGGGAAGCATCTGGCTGTCCAAGAATATCAGCTGATTTCAACTCCCCCTTGTCCAGTCGCTGGAGTTGACTGTTGTGGTAATCGATAATCATACGGATTTCCTTTTCTCGTGGCGGTCGTGTCAACAATCTACGAAAAAGGTAAACAGCTCGCTGACGGGTTAACTGCCCAGGCGAGATATCTTGATCGGTGTTTTCCTGAATGGTTAGTTTCGCAAGTGAAGTGGCCATCTCCAAGTAAAGTTCGTCATTGAGCAGTGTCAGTGCTTGCAGCGGAGTATTACTACGATCTCTGCGGACAGTGCAGTTTTCTCCAGTCGGGCCATCAAAGGTTGCAAAAGCTGCAAACGGTGCAGTCCTCTTACTGAACGTGTATAACGAACGACGGAAGTGATCTTCTCCTGATGAAACATTCCATTTTGTATTGCCGTATGCCAACGCAGTGACACTGGCAGGTTGCGGCGGATAAACACCGGGACCATACATCTTTTCTGAAAGCAGACCACTTGAACTGAGCAGTAAATCGCGANTCGTTTCTGCTTCGACACGCAGGCGAGGGCCTCGGGCTATCAGGCGATTTTGTGGATCTTGTTGATACCATTTTGCATCAACATTTGAACTTTGGCGGTAGGTGGCAGAATTGACAATCAGGCGGTGCAACTGCTTACGAGACCAGCCCTGCTTGACGAATTCTATTGCCAGCCAATCGAGCAACTTCGGATGAGTAGGAGGATCAGCCTGTGTTCCGAAATCTCCAGGAGTTCGAACCAGTCCGTAGCCAAATAAGGCCTGCCATTGTCGATTGACTACCACGCGGGCAACCAGTGGATTCCGGTCACTGACCAGCCAACGGGCCAGACTTAATCGATTCGCAGGTTCTCCCTCGGGAAGCGGCTCAAACAACGCCGGTACTCCCGGTGTTACTTCTTCCTTAGGACTTAAATACTCTCCTCGATGATGCCGAGTTGTGACCCGCGGATTATCTTTGGGCCTTTCTCGCATTACCATCGTGGTCAAACCCTGAGGGAGTTTCGCCCGCAGTTTATCAATCTTTTTCCGCGCCTCGGCTAGTTCGGGAGTCAGAAGCAAAAACTGGCGATGCAACTGCTTCTGCTTAAAATCTGTTAAGTTTTCGATTTTCCCGGTCAGGATTTGTTCGATCTCAACCGAGTATTTCTTCGCTTCAATCGGTTTGCTTTGAGTTGTCACTGAAATACGAAACCGCCCCAGACTGGCTGCAAAATGTCTTTCGAATAGCATCGAAATCGCCAGTGTACCACCAGCCGAGACCGGTTCCTGGAAGGTCAATACCAGATGGTTTGCCTGGCCTTCTTTTCCAGAAGTTCCCCAACCGGTTGAACCATCTCCATCAAACAAATTCTTCGCTTCGGCTGTTCCGCTACCAATACTGATTTTNCCGAAACTGACCGAACCTCCATCAAACACAGCCGGCTGATCGTTATGGATTGCGGACAATTCGCTGAGAAAAAAGTCTCCTTTACGACCTTCATAAAATGCTCGGCCTGGCCCTTGTGCAGGCAGGCGGTCGTCTGGAAGAACTTCAAGCCGAATCGCTGTGATCGGTTCTGAGATTTCATTTAATGAAAATTGTAGATCGAATACATCGCGTTTCGTGATATCACCGGTTGAGAAAATCGAACCGTCTTCCAGAATTTCGAGACGCGGAAGATTCGTTTTCATTTTGGTCGGGCGAATTGTTTGCCACTTCACTGCGCGTTCTTTTTGTGCGTTGAGCCAAACATTGTAGATCTGCTCCAGGTGCTTGTTTCTGTTCTCAGCTGTTGGTTCTTCTTTTTCAGCCGGTGGGAACTGGTGGGGCAGTTCGTTAATGGCAGCATGAATTTCCTGCTGAATTTTATTCCTTTTCATATCAATGGCTTGATCAGCAACAATCTGATCCGGTTCGTCTGCATTGTTCATCAACGCCATCAGTCGATAGTAATCGGTATGCGAAATGGGATCGTATTTGTGGCTATGGCACTGACAGCAGCCCGTTGTTAACCCCATCCAAACCGTGCCCGTAGTCGCCACGCGATCAACCATTGCATAATACCGATACTCTAAAGGATCGATGCCACCCTCTTCATTCAACATTGTATTTCGATGAAACCCTGTTGCAATCTGTTGCTCCAAAGTCGCATCAGCCAGCATGTCGCCAGCGAGTTGCTCAATCGTGAATTGATCAAAAGGCAGATCGTCATTAATTGCCTTAATGACCCAATCTCGATAAGGCCAGATCGAACGGCCTCGGTCTTTTTCGTAGCCGTTTGTGTCGGAGTACCTCGCCAGATCGAGCCATAATCTCGCCCAGCGTTCTCCGTATCGTTCAGATTTGAGCAGCTCGTCAACAATTTTCTCATAAGCCAACGGATCTTGACTACTCACAAATTCATCCGCCTGCTCGGGAGTGGGAGGAAGTCCAATCAAATCCAGATACAGCCGTCGGATCAATGTGTAGCGATCAGCTGCTTTTGCTGGCGTGACATTCTGCTTTTCAAGTTGAGCCAGAACAAAATAATCGATTTCATTTCGAGGCCAGGTTTTGTGTTGCACCACAGGAGTCTTGGCAGCCACTGGCGCAGTGAAGGCCCAGTGCTGTTCGTAGACTGCCCCTTGTTTGATCCATTGCCTGAGAAGTTCTTTTTCTTCCTCGTCCAATTGATCCTGCGACGTCACTGGAGGCATGATGAGTTCAGGATCTTCCGAAAAGATACGAGCAATCAATTCGCTTTCCTCTGGTTTGCCTGGAACGATCGCTTCAAATTCGATCGCGACTTCCGAAAGATCCAATCGCAAGTCAGCTTCGCGGTGCCCCTCGTCCGGGCCATGACAAGTAAAGCATTTCCGAGCAAGAATCGGCTGGATTTGTGAACTGAAATCGACCAGTTGTTCTTCAGAGGTCTCAGGTTTTTCTGAATCTGCAACAGTTCGTAGCGGCGGTCCGAGCATGCTGAAGCAGCACGAGACCCAAACGATTGCGAAAATAATTTTCGAAGCGGAAGTCAAAAACGGCTTAATCATTTGTGAGGCATTCATCAGAGAAACCGGAATTCAAGGCAAGAATTATGAGGAAGGCTGAGCAGCAATGATACCATGCCGGACTGATGGCATCAAGAAAAAACCTCCCTGCCCCGCGTGTATCGCACAGGACAGAGAGGTTTTTGACAAAAGTAATTTCGCAGCGACCCTAGATTAGACAGCATCTTTTTCCCAGGCGAACGGAGAAAATGCCTCATCAACGGGCGTGTTTGCAAGATGATTGGTGTAATTTGAAAGAACCTTGTGAGCAATTGCAGTGACAATTTCCAATATATTCTGTCTCGTAAAGCCTGCATCCAGAAACTGCTGGGTTACTTCATCAGACACATGACCACGCTGGATGACCAATGCCTTTGTGAACTCTCGCAATTCTTGAAGACGTTCCTCTTGATACGGTTGTCCGCTGCGAGCTGAATGGATGATGTCTTCGGAAATTCTTTCCTGCTTGGCAATTGCAGTGTGGGCAGCCATGCAGTATTGGCAGTTGTGTTCAGCGTTAATTGTAAACCAGACAACGTGTCTTTCTGTTGGAGTGAAACTTGACTGCATCATCAAACCCATCAAAGACGTATACGCCTTGGCCGCGATAGGAGCCTGTGCCATCACTCCCAGCAAGTTGGGAATAAATCCATACTTTGCTTCGGCTGCTGCAAGAATTTCTGCTGTCTCTGAAGAGGCGTTCTGTTTCGTTTGTACTTCAAGATGAGCCACGATTTTCTCCATGTGTTTGAATAAAATGTTTGATATAATTTATTGAATCGATTTACCAAAATCAAAGGGAGCAGAAAAAATGTTTCGCGATTCCTGCTCCCTGTAACAAGCGATTATGCCCAAGGAGCCTCGCCGGTGATATTGCCATCTTCCCCGGTCCATTGCTCAAGGGAATCTGTTTTTGCTTGAATAACAATATACGTTAAAGGCACCGGGCCAGTGTTTCTCCAGGTACGCTCAACACGGGTGGCAACACGAAAAACAGTGCCCGGTTCAATGGAGTGCGATTCGCCATCGAGTAACATTTCGCCATGCCCTGTCAGGAAAATGTAGACCTCCTCGTTTTGCTTGTGCGTGTGAATAAAGGGAACTCCTTCTCCAGGAGGTATCGAACCGAGTGAGATTTCTGCCCCAGTTAAATTCAGAGGCTCCTTGAGAAAAACCTTGCCGGGAATCTTCCCTCGTGTGGGATGTTTAACAACGTGGTTTTCAAACCAATCCTGCATTGGTCCAGCCTGAAATACACTGATCGCTTCTGCTACGTTTTTACAAGACATTTTCTTTAAACCTTTTCGTTACGTTGTAGATACAACTAATATTGCAAAAAAACATGAAGGCCGTTACTGACTGAGTCGCGATGGTAGTTGATTCAGCTTGGACAAAAGGCCTTCGAAATCCTTGCCCAATTTTTCACTCATTGCCGCCTGAGCATCTTCCCATAACGGAGTCGCCTGCCTCGCTTTTTTCTTACCGGCAGCAGTCAATGTGATAAATCGTGTTCTGCGATCTTCCCCGGGCTGAGATTTCAGATATCCATCTCGGATTAACAGTTGAAGATTGCGAGACAGGGTCGCTTTATCCATCGAAAGTTGCTGAGCAATTTCTTGTTGTGTCATTTTCCCGCTACGGAATGCAAAAAACAGAATCCCCAATTGGGATGACTGCAATCCACATTCTCGCAAATAACCATCATAGTGCCGAGTCAGCATGCGTTCGACTCGTCTAAAGGCTGCACAAAAACAAGGAAGTTCCGGACAAGGATTGCTCATAAAGGTTTTATATACAACTACCTGGAGTAAGTCAACAGGAAAATCGAAATTCTTTTCTATGCAAGCTTGATGGAGTTGCCCATGCCCGGCAATATTGGCAAGCTCAATAAAAAAATCATTGGAAGTGTCCTCAATATCAACTCACACGACCCTAAACGGGATCGTATGAGCTACCCGGTGGAATTAAACAGGAACAAGTAAAATAAACCACGGAGGCACAGAGATCACAGAGGAAAACTTGGACGATTCTTCTTCTCTCGCAAAACGAGACGTCATGCCTCTTAGGATCTTCTGAATATCTTACTGCTTCTTTTTAACTCCGCGCCCTCTGCGTCTCCGTGGTCGAAATCATTTGTCAGTTCTCACTTGTTCCCGACAAGGATATTGACAGGAAGTAATACAACTGGCAATTCATGGCAGCTGAAATACTAAGTGCTACTTAAACCGCCGAAGCGACGGTTGCGGGTCGAATATGATTGGAGAGCGGCTTCGAAATCTTCTTTTTCAAATTCGGGCCAATGTTTGTCCGTGACCCACAATTCTGAATAGCTGATTTGCCATAATAAGAAGTTGCTGATCCGCATTTCGCCCGAAGTACGAATGAGTAAATCGGGGTCGGGCATGCCTGCGGTATAAAGATGTGATGACAGGACATCTTCGTCAATTTGTTCCGGATCCAGTTCTCCCCGTTGAACTTGCTTTGCAATTATCTTAACAGCATCGATAATTTCGCCCCGAGCACCATAATTTAACGCCAGGCAAAGTCTCATCCCGGTATGCCCGGCTGTTAGCTTAATCGTTGTATCGATCTCTTTGAGGATGTTTTTGGGGAGATCGTCGCTGCGTCCAATGACAGAAAATTGCAGCTTTTGACGCATGATTTCTTTGCGTTCTTCAATCAAATATTTTTCGAGCAGGTACATCAGAAACGAAAGCTCTGCGGCTGGGCGTTTCCAGTTCTCACTACTCAAGCAATAAAGCGTCAGTTGTTCCAAGCCCAGGCTGGCAGCCAATTCAACCGTTTTGCGAACGGATTTTGCACCTCGCCGATGCCCTTCAATACGAGGCATACCTCGCGATTGCGCCCAGCGACCATTTCCATCCATAATGATGGCGACGTGCTTAGGGAGATTGGCCTTTTTTTCTGACGACAAGGGCTGCTCGCAATGTTCGGTTGCGTTAGAGGTCGATGTTTTGGTTTTAAATCTCATCGACATGACCTTCTTATTGGGTCATGTTTTGAAAAGAGGGGGCCTGTTCGTCGTTTTTCAGTGTGATGATTTCTTCTCGGTAAGCCGTTTTGTTTTGCGAAGAAGCAATTGACAGGACAACTTTTCCATCATCAATTTGTTGAATTGTCACTGTGATATGATCATCAATGACGATTTGCTCTCCAGCACCACGAGAAATAATCTTCATTTTCAGCCTTCAAATAATATGTATAATCCAGCTTGCCTTCGATGCCAAACAAAAAAACAGGGCAACCGCTTCGGACAGGCCTGGGATGTGATTAACTTCATGTATCTTGCCGAGAATTTCTCAGGAAGACAAGCCCTAAGTGCCCCAACATTTCATAGAAATTTAATTCCGCTGCAATTTCCAATTCACTGAGATTATTTATCTTTAAGTCCCCTATTAGTGAACTCGATACACGATGATCTGCTTGCACCCATCTTCGAGTGCCTTTTGGTTAAAGCCCTGTCATTTATACACAAGTCACACGGGCGATTCAGGAATCGGGCCGCACAGATAATCCCGTTCAAAGTTGTCTGTGTTGCGTAGTAACCCGAGGTATTGACATGAAGATCAGACCGTAGGCCGGAACAAGCAAAGCGAAGTTGGGTGCCACTGTCTGGCTTGCCCAGCAGTGTGATCGCGGGGGTTGGACTGCATTTGTTTTTTGTGTTCAGCGACAGGATTACTCATGTGGGTTTTGTGTGAGATTATTTGATTCTGATCGAGCCGGTGATTGCCTGGACGAGTTGGAATGGAAGGATAATTTCGTTGAAGTTCCCCTGCAAAGCTGGACAAGCCAGGCAGTAGCACCACAACGCTGGTAACGATTTATTTGCTTGAAAACAGGGCTTGATGTGGTCTGCGGTCTGTTGACAATGCGTGTGAACCAACTTTATTTGCACTCAGACAGGAAAGGAATCCTGAAATGACACATCAAACCCAACAAAATCTTTGCACAATTGCGGATGAATTGAAAGAGATCTTTGAGCAATTACTCCCAGCCAATGACGATTACCAACAGCGACATGGCAATGCGCAATTGGAACAACAATGGTTAGCCATTGTGGCTATTATTACATGGGGATGGACGCATCAGGGAGCACTGGCTCAACGAGTTCTCACGGCGATGGTCGTTGCAAACACCGTTCTGGGAACGCAAGACTTTGCGAGCAGGCAGGGATTCCAAAATGCTTTGAAGTCTGTCAGTAAGCAGCTGGTTCCTCAGGTTATTGATTGTTTCGCAGCCTTCACTTCGAAAATATCAGGGCATTGGCCTTCTGGAGGGAAGGTGAATTTTGCAGTAGATGGGACAAAATTCAGTGCACCACGAACCGAAGCCAACCAAAAAGAATTCTCTGCCAGCCAGACAACAAAGAAAAAGAAAACGTATCGCAGAAAATCTGACGCAGCCAAGGCAGCGACTGTGCAATTACTCGTGACAACTGTGTGGCTTATAGGAACCGGACTGCCTTATCGCTGGCATATTGATGGTTCATCCGGCAGCGAACGGGTGAATTTGCTGAGTATGATCAACACTCTTCCCGCCAATGCTCGCCTCATCGCAGATGCTGAATAAGTAGGCTATCGGCTTTGGTCGCAGGTTATTCAATCGAAAAGAACGTTTCTATTTCGTGTCGGCGCGAACATCACTTTGGTTAAGAATCTGGAAAAACACCCCAGCCAAAAAGGAGTCGTTTATTACTGGCCAGCCGGTCGAATGAATAAGTGCGATCCTCCGACTCTATTACGATTGATTCAAATCAACAAAGGGGATCAGGCCATTTATCTGGTGACCAATGAACTGGAAATGACTGATGATCAAGCTGCTGAACTTTACAAATTACGTTGGGGGCTTGAAGTTTTTTTCGTTCGTTAAAAGAATCCTGTGAGCGGCGTCAACTTTGTTGTCGCACTCGGCGAGAATGTCATCATCGAATTGAACTGGACACTGCTGGGAATCTGGTCCGCTTTTGCGATCGGGAAACAGACATTAAAACGTGAAGGGAAGCCCATCAAAAAGTTAAGTCCTGTGCAGACAATACGAGTTTTCGAACAGACGGTATTTATCGTTTCCATTTTAGCCACCTCTCACTTTTCGCTACACGTTGCACTCAGTACTGGGCTGATCGCAGATGAGTCACACCGCACCACCAGCAAGCAGAGCCGTAATTATCCATGCAAGGAAAGGCACCGCCGTTGCGGTCAACCAAGAATCATCGAGGCCACTTTTCTACAAAAACAAAAAGCAGCACTATTCTGAAAAAATATCGTTACCAGCGTTGGGTGGCGGCCCAACGTGAGGGCCGATTCGTCTTGACGTTGTTGGTATTTGTACTGTAAAAATGCGTGGTCAGAGTGTCTGTTATTTCCGCTGCAAATTACATCGGTGTTCTTATTCTTCGAAGGGACTTGGTTATGCGTTTGGTTATGTCGCTGCTTGTGTTGTTGACCGTGCTGATATTTCCGGTCACTGGTTATTCTGGTGGTTGGTCGGGTGTGAATACCAAGCCGCTATTAGCTTCAAACTATCCTCTCTGGCCAGGAATTATGGATGTTGTGAATTTACCAGCACGGCAACACCAGTCATGGGTTAACGGCAACGAATATCTGTCTTACCGGGGAGATACCGAAGCTCTCAATGCTACGCTGATTCAATTTGCAAAAATTAAGTCCCCTC
>JAESQE010000104.1 GCA_016765335.1 Planctomycetaceae bacterium | reverse complement strand
GATGGCGAACTGACTCGTCGCATTCACGCATTGGATACCGAAGAACGAACCGTTGCAGAAGCACTCAAAGAAGCAGAATATTTCACATCGATTATCGGCAAGTGGCATTGCGGGGAATGGCTTAAGGAGCATCTGCCGATGCAGCAAGGCTTTATGCATCAGTATGGACATTATGCATGGGGGATTGATTACAACACTTTTATGATTCCGCACAATGCACCGGTCCCGTTCCACGTGTACGACTGGCATCGAAACGAAAAACCGATTCAGGAACAAGGATATGCAACAGATTTGATTGCAGCTGAATTTGAGCGTGTCATCGAAAAGCAATCTGATGAAAAGCCGTTTTTCATTTACGTTCCCTTTAATGCTGTTCACGGTCCGATTGATGTGGTTCCTCGACATACCGATAAATACACTGCTCGTGAGGCTGCTTTGAAATGTTACGACGAAGCGATTGGTCGGATTTTAGATGCCATAGATCGTAAAGGTTTTCGTGAAAACACATTGCTGATTTGCACAAATGATAACGGCGGATTGACCGAAGAAAGCAACAGACCTTATCGAGGCACCAAAAACACAACTTACGAAGGTGGCGTACGTGTTCCGTGCTTGATGCGTTGGCCCGGTAAACTAAAGCCAGGCACAACAAACGATAGCATGATGCATGTCGTGGACCTGTTTTCCACATTTGTGAATTTGGCAGGCGGCAACTTGAAGCAGGAACGTAAACTCGATTCATTGGACATGAGCAGTGCAATGTTTTCCGGGAAACCCAGTCCACGAACCGAAATTGTGTTTGAAGTCACCGGCAGCGTTCGCATTCCGACCATTCGCCAGGGCGATTACAAATTGATGGGCGAGCGACTTTACAATATCAAAAAAGATCCGAGTGAAAAGAACAACATCGCCTCTTCTCATCTCAAGCTCGTTAAACAGATGACTGCACGGTTAATGGAAGTCGATAAACAACGGCCTCCGCTGGGTGAAAAGCCGCTTTTGATGCGACCCGCATTGCCTTATGTTTACGGGCAGGAAGAGAACAAGACCGCTCCGGAATGGTTGATCAAAGCAGTTGACCAAGCACGCAGCAAACAACCTAAAAGCTGGCCCAAAGGCAAAACACCCTGGCCCCAAGCTCCCAAAGATTCGGGGAAGTAGAAGTTATGGAATCCTCTATTAATTGAATCCCAGAGGTTCTCGAATACAGTTTGGTTATTAAAAACAGTTTAGTTGTAAAACACAGTTCAAAACCCCCCTCTCACTCCCCCTTCGTAAGGGGGAGAACCAATTCATAGAGATTCCCTGAATTCAAATGGCATCAACCGGGACGGCTTCTTTTTTCTCACTTTGCTTGGAGATCCAAGGTGAAGTTGAGATGTTCTCGGCGAGCCATTGCAGGAGTTCTGCTTCGGGGGAATCGGTTGGAATATATTGTTGAGTCTGTTTATCAGCCAGCGTTGAATTTTGTAAGCTTTCAAACCCATTGACTCGACTGATTAAATAATTGGGTCGTGCGCGAACCTGATCGTAAATACGTGCAGCGTATTCCCCCAGAATTGCAATTCCCAACGCGTTGATGGCTCCAAATAACGAAATAACCATCGTCGAAGAGGTCCACCCGGGGATCGCTAAGCCTGTAATTAATTTATGATACAACGCAAATCCTGCCAGGCTCAAACTCATCAGAAACGAGACCCCGCCGATCAGATAAAACATGGTCAGCGGAATGCTGGAGAAAGAAAATATGGCTGTTTTCGCTAGACGAAATAACCCCAGTAATGAAACGCGAGGCTGATCGTCGTATCGGGCCAGTCGTTCNNCTTCGATGCCGATTTGCCGAAAGCCAACCCAGCTACGCAGTCCAGGAAAGTATCGGTCTCGTTCGGGAAGTTGATTCAGTTGATCCAAAACTCGCCTGTCAATCAGGCTGAAGTTTCCAGCATCTCGCGGGATTGAAACCGAAGAGATCGCATTGAGGATTCGATAAAAAGCTGTGAACAAACTGCGTTTCCAGACGGCTTCTTTTCTTTGTGTGCGAGTTGCATAAACAATATCGTAGCCTTGTTTCCAGGCATCCAGGAATTGCGAAAGTGCATCGGGATCGTCCTGGAGATCAGAATCCATCACGATGATTGCATCGCCCCGTGCTTGTTCCAGTCCGGCTTGAACAGCTGCCTGATGACCATAATTTCGTGAAAAATGCACAACACAAACATCCGGACACGATGTTGCCAGGTTGTCCAGAAGCGTGGCACTACCATCGGTCGATCCATCATTCACAAAAATGATATCCAGTTGACCGGTTTCGTGTTGAAGCGATCGTTTAATTTGACCAACGAGTCGTCTGAGGACACTGCTTTCGTTGTAAACGGGAAGCACAACCGAAACAAACGGGGCCTGTGAACGCTGTGTTTTGATTTCTGTCATGGCTGTCATTACGCGACCTCATTCGATTTGCGAAACAATCCTGCAATGGAAAGACCGCAAGGAACTTTCAAATAGTTTGTGACTTGCCGTTCTGCATCTGCACAGCTCATCAACAGGCGATTCACCCATGGGGAGACGTGTGGGAATTCTGCTGAGCGAGATTGCGGACAGAATCTTTGCCACGTCCTAACGCCCAACGCAGCTGGCAATGTGAAGGAATTCCAATGAGTCATCTTCAGGCATTCCAGCCCGGCTTGAGCGGTGTGCTGTGCGAATTGTTTTTTTGTGTATCGTCGGTAGTGACCCAATGCACGATCCCAGTCACCATACAGCCATTGATAGGCGGGCACGGTAAGAATTATGATGCCATCGTCTTTCAGTGCGTTGTGAGCATGTTTGAGAACTTGGACCGGGTGCTCGACATGTTCAATCACATCGAGCATGACAATTGCATCTGCTGACTGACTTTCGAACGGCCAAGGTTGTTGTAAGTCGTGAACCTGAACTTGATCGATGCCTCGCTGTTTCCCGTAAGAGATCGCTTCGGGCATGATGTCTAAGCCTGCGACCTGATATCCCTGTTCCTTGAAGCTAAGCAGGTTACCGGCTGAACCGATTCCTCCTTCAATGACAAAGCCAGGGGCTGGGGCGAACTCGTTGAGCCAACCGGTCACCAGTCGCCGCTTGGAGACGTGCCACCAGTAGGTTTGCTCCAGTTCGGAGAGTTCGTGCAAATGTGCCAGTTCCATCGTTATTTAATCCTCGAAATCCATTAAACGTATATTCCACCGCTGCAATGAAAGTTGCTTGAAAAACAACCTTCTCTCCTAAGACATAGCTCCTGCGAGGCTGCTTGGGCGGATCAATCCATACGTTATTCGCAGATTCGCAAGACCCCCAAATCGATTGCGATGATTATTGGGAATACGCAAAGGAAACCGATTCTGTGAATTGCAACAAAATGCATTTTGGAAGATGAGTCGGAATATTCTCAGAGGTAAGGTTTTGCAGCAGATTTGAGCTACATTTTTAGTGCGTATAAAATTCATGCGGCTTAACCGATGTGCGTACTCAGACAGGAATCTGGCTACGAATAGAAAATATCCATTCATGCGGTCTCGATTTTGGAAACTGTTCCGAACTCCCTGGTTTTGGGGGCTTCTGCTGGTAGCTTTGATGATTCAAAGCTTGCCGATGATGCTCTGCATGCCCTTGACGGCAGATCCTGTGATGTACGACCTCCAGGCTCAATGTGCTTTACAGGGAGGTATCTTGTACCGAGATATTGTCGAACCGAACCTTCCGGGAGTTGTTTGGCTGCACATGGCGATTCGCTCGTCTTTTGGTTGGTCAACGATGGCGCTGCGACTGGTTGACTTGGCGATCCTCACAGGCATCGTACTTCTTCTACTCACCTGGCATCGTTCTCGTGATTGCTTGAGCGAAAAACGATCACGCAACGAATCAATTTTCCTGGCATTGATGCTTTTCTGGTTTTATTTTGGCACCTCCGAATGGTGTCACTGTCAACGTGATATCTGGTTGCTTCTGCCTGCGATGCTTGCGTTGTATTTAAGAAGAAATCAGATAGCCGGCATGCTGACTGATACCATTGCAAACGCGAAAACATTTCGTTGGGGAATTTTGGAAGGGATTGTCTGGGCAGTCGGGTTTTGGCTTAAACCTTTCATTGTGATCCCTGCAATATCAGTGATTGCGTTGGGGGTGTTGGTTGTTTACAAATTACAAAAAATGCCTCTCCGAAAACTGGGGAAGAGAGTCTTAGCTGATTTTTCAGGAATTCTTCTGGGCGGCCTGTTGATTGGTGCATTGGGGACTGGCTGGTTGATGCAAACCGGAACCTGGCCCTATTTTCTGGAAATGATTCTCGAATGGAATCCGACTTATTTTGAAGTCGGCAGTGATCGCTGGACGTGGGATCGACTGTGGCGAGAACAGCTGCGGTTTATGCCTTTCAGTCTGTTTCATATGGTCGCAATACCGCTTGCGTTGGCTCAGGTCATCAAGACTGCGATCAAACCACAAACAACAATTCTGCCTGGTGGTGTTCAACAAAACGAACTAACAAATCTGCTTCTTTGCGGGCTCTATCTGGGGTGGATGCTTCAGTCGTTTACGATGCAGCATCTATTTGATTATGTTCATGTTTCAGAAATATTCTTAGGGATCACGCTGGTTGTTCGCAATGCTCGAAATATTGCCTTGCGATTTGCAGATGCAAACAATGCAGCGAGCAATTCGCAATTATCTTCCGAACTTCCCAGTCCGCAAAACATTTGTCTGGGGGCAGCGTTAATGATGGTGTCTCTGGCCTTATACACGAACCCGGCGACCGATTGGAATCGTGTTCGCCATTGGTCAAACTGCGTTACTCAAGGCAGCACACCAGAGGTAAAAGACTCGATTCAGCACTTTCCTTTACCCGCCTGGGCAGAGCTACAACCAGCTTTGGATCACCTGAGTCAACTCCAGTTGAAAGATTGCGAACTGACAGTTCACAACGTCCACTTGGTGCATGTTTACCGAGAATTAAATTTAAAGCCTTCGACACGTTTTGTGTATTTGGATGTATTAACCCGAATCTTTTATCGAGACCATGCAGAAGAAATTGTTGAGCATTTGGATCGTTCCGGGCACCGTTATGTGNTCAGTGGNNTGATTGAAAACGGAATGTCACCCGCGGACGTTCAGCAAGTAGATCAACAATTTCCTCACCGTTTGCCGAGTGCATTTCCTCAACAACACCTGGCAGAGTTTCCGTATCATTTCCCTGTTGTGTTTCGTTCCGGGCAGTATGTGATCTATCGGGTTGATCAATCTGTCGCCCCGTTGAATCCTGCATTCATGCCCCTGGCAATGAAACCGCAAACATCGAATCAGAAATCTGAGTAGTGCATTATTGATTCGAAGACACGTTACTCATAGTCAGTGCAATCAGTTTAATCGGTACTGTTTACCATCAACAGCAACCGAATGATCTTGATCCTGCGATTGCTCAAGCGTTTTGTAACGTGGAACCTAGACTAAACATGTGCCAAGGTCTGTTCCGTCAGAACCGATTCGCGGAGTTAACTTGGTGCAAGGTAAACAGTGACCTGCTTGTTATCTAGATCTAGTCATTTATCACTTATTGCTGAAAAATGTTATGAGTACAATCATTCCCTTAGCGACAAAGCCGAGTAAGGCAAAACAAACACCGGAGCAACTCCCAGCGGATTTGCAGGTGGATGTTGCTGAGCTTTCTCAATTTGAACAAATCGCATCGCCTGCACCACAGCCCGATGCAGAGTGGATCAGTCAGCTGAATTTAGAAGTCCCTCGCAATAATGTGCAATGTTTTTCTCTTGTGGACCGAATCACAAAACGAATTCTAGATATTGTGATCGCCACTGGGTTATTGTTGGTGTTGTGGCCAGCGATGTTGTTAACTGCAATCGCAGTCAAACTGACATCTCCCGGCCCAGTGATTTTCAAGCAAAAACGCGTGGGGTTGAATCTCCGAAAGAAAAATAGTGACCGCCGACTGGAAGAACTTGGCCCACCAGAAAATGAAGAAGAAAGACGCTTACTGGAGGAAGATCGTCGCAATAAATATAGTTATGGCAAGCAATTTACACTGTACAAGTTCCGAACAATGCGAAACGATGCCGAGCGTAATGGTGCACAATTTGCAGTCAAAGGAGATTGCAGAGTAACAACCGTCGGGCGGTTTATGCGTAAAACTCGTCTCGATGAATTGCCTCAACTGTGGAATGTTTTGCGAGGCGAAATGTCGATGGTCGGACCTCGTCCGGAACGCCCGGAATTTATCAAAGGTCTTTCCGAAGAGATTCCGGATTATATTCAACGCCTGGGATTAAAGCCCGGTCTGACTGGCTTAGCACAAATTGAAAACGGGTACGATAACGACATCGAAAGTTTCCGTAGAAAAGTGACTTACGACTTGATGTATCTACAAAACTGCTGTTTGTGGAATGACATCAAAGTCCTCTTCCGAACCATTCGTGTTGTGATCACCGGCAGCGGCGCATTATAGCCAACGGTTGATTGGGTGGTTCTGTCGGCAATTGATTATCCTTGTTCACAGAACTGACGACCGACAGGTTCACCCAGCTTTTTGGTCATGGAGAATCAATCGGCACACGAAGGTGGGTGCAAGCACCGCACCCTACATTTTCGTAGCCATTATTTATTTTATCCGTGGAAATCCGTGTGTATCCGTGGCTAAAAAGTTTTTTTACTCACTAGATGGACTAGTAATCTCAATCGGGTAAAAATCCTCGTTCGCGTAACTCGGTCAGATTATCTGGTGCGCTGGACAGGATGCGTTCGGTGGCATACCGCATGAGTGCCACGCCAGCTAATTTCTCTGGAGCCACCAAAATTGCGACATGCTCTTCTTCCTCTGCATCAAGCTGAGCATTCAAGCGGTCGACAGCCTCGTCTACCTGATCGCTGACAATTTTCTCTGAGCCAGAATGATTACTCAATTGAAGATTTGAAAAAGCAGCCGTTCTTGACATGAGAAAGTCAATCAACCCTTCTCCATGATCGTCATCGAAGAAGTCCTGGAATTCTGGTCGGGAATTCTGAGGGGTGATAATCATCGGACGTGTAATTTTTATTTTGCCTCTGCGAATCTTCAGCAAATTCCCCATCGCTTCCGGGATCAAGGATCAGGTAGTACTCAAGATTGGATGCTCCAAAGGTGAACAGAGAGTAACGCACCGGACGGGCGATCGCGACCGAATTCCAGAGTTGCTCCAAGTTATCTTCTTCATCAAAGTTGCCGAATACCATGCTATTCTCAGATCAGTATATTAAATACCGTATATTAAATTCCGTGGAAATGGTCCCGAGCACTGCCCGTTGACTGGCACCGGTGATGGGGTCAAGTCATCAGCTCAAGCCGTACTCGCAACGTATCTTTTAATGGTGTCTTGACACGCATTCTCGCATAAATATCCCATTGTGCAACAGACGAGGTTTCGTCTCAAGGTTGACAAAGCTGCTCTAGAGTGAAATAGTTCGCATCCAGTAAATAATATTCAAGGGGGATAATTCGAAATTCTTCCCCTGATCAGTGTTTCCAAAAAGAAAACACGAAGCTACAGATTGAGCTGGATTTTCTACTTTCCAGCATGAAATATCTGTTTTTCTAACCCAAAAGCAGGAAAACAGAAGAACAAGACACCTTCGCCTGATGAGATTCAGGCATTCAATGATAGAATATGCAGGAGTACGAGATGAGCGGACCGATTGTAAGAACTGGGGCAACTCCGGAATTTTCTCAAGGATGGGACCAAATTTTTGGATCTACTCCTGGAACGGGAAAACCAAAGAAAAAAGCTGCTAAAAAAGCAACCAAGAAAAAAGCCGCCACAAAAAAGGCCGCTCCTAAGGCAGCTGTCAAGAAAACGGCTTCAAAAAAAGCAGTAACTAAAAAAGCAGTAACTAAAAAAAGTGCAGCGAAGAAGCCAGCAGCCAAAAAAGCGACCGCTAAGAAAAAGGTTGCCAGTAAGAAAAGGAAGAAATAGTTTTGAATCGGGGCAGAACCATCGCCGCCTGCGATCAATTAACCGACCCGGCATCGACCGATCAGTCGCGAGCCGGGAGGCGGTCTGTTGCAGGTGAAGTGCGTCGCCTGTTTGCCAGCGGCTGGCTTCCGATACTAGGCGTGCTTTTGGTTTGGTCGTTTCTTCGATCACCAATTCCTTCAGTCAACGAGCCTCATTATTTCTGCAAGGCGAAGCACTTTTGGAACCCTGAGTGGTGCGCGAACGACTTCTTTCTGGCTTCCTCAAACCCGCACTTCATCTTCTATTGCTGTTTTGGCCCGATGACAGAATTTCTGTCTTTGGCGCAGACAGCTTGTATTGCCAGGATTGTCAGCTTGATGATTCTTGCCTGGGGCTGGCTACAAGTCACTGCACCGCTACTTCGCTTGGCAGGTCAGCAGGTGCTGGCATTGNGTCTGTTCCTGTTCTTGCAGGCGATGGTCAACTTCTCTGGAGAATGGGTTGTCGGTGGAGCTGAGGCCAAAGTCATTTCTTATGGATTTGGCCTGTGGGCCCTCGGGACCTGGCAGCAAAACAAGAACTTTCAAACGGCGTTACTCACAGGACTTGCTGTTTCGTTTCATGCTCTGGTTGGCTGTTGGCTCACCGTTGCATTTTTGATGGAATACGGTTGGCGACATCGAGAAACATTTCTTTACACGCCGGCTCAAATTATTATCCAGGGGATTCAATCCTGGCGAGAAGTTTCTATCTGGATAATTTGCTCCCTACCAGGACTGCTGCCTTCGATGCAGTTGCTGTTATCGCAATCGGATTCCGCGACAAAATTCGGCGGGAATTATCTGCAAGTCTATTTCCGCTTAAAGCATCACCTCGATCCGATGGAATTCGGATGGTGGCGGTATGTCAGTTACGCTTTAATGTTTGTCGTTGTGGTATTCTGCTTTAAGCAACTAAGTGAAAAATCAAAAGAGGGTAAAGAACCGAAAGAGGTTTTAGAAAAAGCTCGAATCCTGATGGGGGTTCTCTGTGTCAGTTTGTTGATTGCAGGGGTGGGAGTTTTGCTCGGTTTGCGTTTTACCGTGCCAGCTGACATGCCCGGACTAAGATGGCGGATTGACCTGCTCAAATTTTATCCCTTTCGCTTTTTTGATTTACTCACGCCCTTAATTGGATCGATTTTTGTTGTTGCAGCCGGAACTGTTTTTCTGCAAAAACGTGGGGAGTCTATTCATCCTCAAAACAGACAGCTTGATTCAAACAAACGGGGCATCAAGCTGCATCTGCTTTCGGTTGGTTTGTTAGTGATTGGTCTTTGTATTCCCTTTGTTGACCACAATGCTTCTCGGATGTCTGCAAACAAAAGACAAGGCTGGCTCGATACCTGTCAGTGGATTAATAAGTTCACACCAGAAGAGACAGTCGTCATCACCCCGCGGTGCAGCTGGGCTTTCAAATGGTACGCTCAACGGGCAGAGTATGTGACGCGGAAAGATTGCCCGCAGGATGCAGACGGTATTTTGGAGTGGAACAGACGCTTACATCAGGTCGCGTCATGGAAACGATCAAATTATACCGGTCGGCTTTACGACGAGGAAGAAACATCACAGCTTGCCAGGCAAACCGGGGCAACCTATCTCATTGCAAATCGTTTCGGCCCGATGGAAATCGAACCGGTCTACAAAAATGCGTACTTCCGGGTTTATCGCATCGACAGATAGAGGTTCCCTACACAACCTGAATCGTGTTCGGTATGATAAAGCTCCACTGATTTTGGTTTAGATCCTGGTCCTGTTTTCAAATGGAATTCCTCGATGAAATTGGCTCGTGTATTGCTCCCAAATGCAGAAGTTCATGTTGCGTTAGTTGAAGACGCTTCTGTTCGCGTTCTTGACATGACGCAAATGGATGATTATCAAAAATTATCCGATATTCTTCACGCAGCCGATCCTGCGGGACTGGCTAAATATTTGGTTCATCAAAAAATTGCACCTGTTGCATCTGGCGAGGTTCGCTTTTTAGCTCCGATAGACAGTCAAGAGATCTGGGCAGCTGGCGTGACATACAAAAGAAGCCAACAGGCTCGTATGGACGAGTCCGAACACGGAGCTTCTCATTACGATTTGGTCTATTCAGCTGATCGCCCCGAATTATTTTACAAAGCGACTCCCTCTCAAGTAGTTTCTCCGGGAGAGCCTGTCAGAGTTCGCGCGGACAGCAACTGGTCGGTTCCTGAGCCGGAATTAGCATTGATGCTTACTCCAGATATGAAAATCTGCGGATACACCATCGGCAACGATATGTCTGCACGAGACATCGAAGGCGAAAATCCGTTATATCTTCCGCAAGCAAAAGTTTACAATCAATCGTGTGCCCTGGGGCCCGTTGTGCTCCTGGCGAACGAACCGCTATCGCCCAGCGAAACGAAAATCACTCTTGAAATTGCACGAGGCGGCGATTCTATCTTTGAAGGAGAAACAGCTCTGGATCAATTGCATCGCACGCTGGAAGAACTGGCACAGTGGCTGGGTAAGGAACTCGACTTCCCCAACGGAGCAGTCCTGTTTACCGGAACCGGAATCATCCCGCCGGACCAATTCACATTGGAAGATGGTGATGTGGTCACGATTGAAATTGCGGGAATTGGCAAGCTGATCAATCCTGTAGTCAAAGCTTAATAACAATCTCAATAATAACCTGCGTGATCGATCGTGGCCTTGTACTGATTAAGAGGTTAGGAAATATCCAGCGCGCGAACAAATACGCAAAAGCGTAAATACAAGAAGTCTTGGTGTGAATTCTCAACAAGAAGCAACTGTTCGACTCGGCGTATTCCTGGGCGCTCTACTGCTAATAGGTTTAGCCGAGTGGATTGCGCCTCGAAAGAAGTTGACTTGCTCCAAGCCGTTTCGCTGGACTAATAATCTGGCGTTAACGATTTTGAATACCGTGTTTGTAAGGTTTGCTGTTCCGATCAGTGCGGTTGCGGTTGCAGAAATTGCGATGCAAAAGCAATGGGGAATACTGCATCAACTTTCGGTGCCCGATTGGGCGAATATTTTGATTGCGGTTGTGCTTCTCGATTTTCTCATTTATCTGCAACACGTTTTGTTTCATTACTTTCCAATTCTTTGGCGTTTGCATCGCGTGCACCATGCTGATCACGATTGTGATGTCACAACCGGGCTTCGATTTCATCCGATCGAAATTCTGCTTTCGATGCTGCTTAAAATGGGAGCAATTATTATTCTCGGGGCTTCCCCGTTGGCGGTCATTTTTTTCGAAATTCTGCTCAATGCCACTGCGATGTTCAATCATGGAAACATCTATTTGCCTGCTTCGCTCGATAAAACATTAAGATTCTTTCTTGTGACTCCCGACATGCACCGCGTGCATCATTCTGTCGATCATCAGGAAACCAACAGTAATTTTGGCTTTAATCTGCCTTGGTGGGATTATTTGTGCCGAACTTATCAAGCTCAGCCGCGTCTTGGGCATGATGCAATTCAGATTGGTTTGCCCGAGTTTCCCGCCAGAGACGTGCAACGGCTAGATGTCATGCTATTNTTACCGCTACGCAGTCTCAAACCGCCTGAGTCAATTTCAGACGAAGTGGACACGAAAGAATAAGCACAGAAAACCTTGATGTATTGCCTGAAACGCAGACATTCCTGTCGAGCTGGCGTCAATTTAGTAAACATTAGGGAATCTCTATGAATTGGTTCTCCCTTACGAAGGGGGAGTGAGAGGGGGGGGGTTGAACTGTTTTTAATAACCAAACTGTATTCGAGAACCTTGNNATTCAATTAATAAAAGTTCCCATTAATTAGCGGTATTTAATATAACAATGAGTATGGATTCCAAATCATCTGAACAAGGCATCTCCGAGCTTGAGCCTGTTGTCAACAATCTGCCTTTGCGTGTTCTTAAACATAAAGGCCTTACGATTGAAGGTTATTCTCGGGCAGCGGTTCAAAGTTACTGGCGAATTCCCGAATTAAAAGTGGGCTTTGATTTGGGGGGCACTCCCTGGTCATTTATGGGAACACCCACGTTTNTTCTTTCGCATGCCCATCTGGATCATATGGCTGCGCTGCCCGCTTATGTTGCTCGCAGACGGATGATGAAAATGGAACCGCCAACCATCTATCTGCCTGCACAAGTCAAAGAAGACGTCGAACGATTATTGTACGCTTGGCAGAAGTTGGACCGTGGACGGATGGCTTGCAACTTGATCCCGGTTAACCCAGGAGATGAATTCGAACTTTCCCGAGAACATGTTGTCACAGTTGTCGAAACAAAACATACGGTCCCTTCAGTTGGTTACATCATTTGGGATCGCAGAAGAAAATTAAAATCGGAATACCAAGGACTGCACGGCGACAAAATTCGAGACCTACGTCTGGCTGGAGAAGAAGTCACCAACGAAATTCGAGTCCCGCTGGTCGCTTATCTGGGAGACACCTCACCTACCGGGCTGGATAGCTGCGAAGATATCTACAAGGCGAAAATACTGATCACCGAAATGACATTCTTTCGCCCAGAACACCGCCTCGATAAAATTCACAAATTCGGTCACACACATTTGGACGATATTTTGGAACGAGCAGACCGCTTTGAAAACGAATTAATTATATTGTGCCACTTCAGCACACGGTATCATACGTCACATCTAAAAAAATCTGTCATGAAAAAACTTCCCGCTTCACTCAAAGACCGAGTCTATTTGTGGATTTGAATTCAACGGACGCCTCATTGAAAAACCAGAACCGAAGGAACAAGTTCTTATGTTTTCTGTCATCGAAAAATATCTAGAAGATCATCGAGAAGAAGCTCTTGAAGATCTTAAAACCTACTTGCGATTTCCTAGTGTCAGTGCAGATTCCAAGTATCTTCCTGCGATGGCACAAACCGCAGAGTTTGTACGATCTCGACTTGCAACTGCTGGGCTGGATGCAAAAATACATCAAACCGCGGGGCATCCGATTGTTACCGGGCAGTGGCGTGGAGCCGAGGGTGCGCCCACGGTTTTGGTTTACGGGCATTACGATGTGCAGCCCGCAGATCCGCTTGATCTTTGGACTTCGCCTCCGTTTGAACCCGAAGTTCGTGATGGCAAAATATATGCTCGCGGGGCAACCGATGACAAAGGACAAATGCTGACTCATCTGCTTTCGATGGAAGCCTGGTTAAAAACCGAAGGCAAGCTTCCTGTGAATGTCATTTTTGTGATTGAAGGCGAAGAAGAAGTTGGTAGCAACAATCTGGATGTTTTTCTGGCTGAAAAAAAAGNAGAATACGCTTGCGACATCGCAGTGGTCAGCGACACAAGTATGTACGCACCAGACTTGCCAGCGATCACTTACGGCTTGCGGGGAATTCTAGCCTGTGAAGTCACAGTGACAGGTCCGAATCGTGATTTGCACAGCGGAGTANTTGGCGGTGCAGTCGCTAACCCGATTAACGCTTTGACAAAAATGATGGCAAGCTTGCAGGATGAAACAGGCAAAGTACTCATCCCCGGATTCTACGATGACGTTCAAGAGCTGAGCGAAGAAGAACGATCACAGTTCGCAAATCTGCCTTTTGAGCAAGCAGAGTTCATGCAGGATTTAGGAATTAACGCTGTTCAGGGAGAGCCAGGCTATTCCACGACCGAACGTCGTTGGACCAGACCAACTTTTGATATCAACGGGATTTATGGCGGCTACGCTGGCGAAGGCCCCAAAACNATTATCCCTTCTACCGCGACAGCAAAAATCACATGCAGGCTGGTTCCCAATCAGGACGCAGCTCAGCTGACGGCTGTATTGAAAAAGCATCTTGAAAGTATTTGCCCTGAATCTGTTACTGTGGAGTTCACCGATTTTCATGGATGCGATGGAGTCGTCTTCAATACCTCTGGTCCGTTCTTCAAGGCGGCTTGTCAGTCGATAGAGCACGCATTCGGAAAGCAGCCTGTGTTCATCCGGGAAGGCGGTTCGATTCCGGTGGTTGCAACATTCCAGGAAATATTTGGGGTCGAAACGCTTCTTCTGGGGTGGGGACTCAACAGCGACAACCTGCATAGCCCGAACGAACATTTTCACCTGGAAAACTTCTACCGAGGCACACTCGCCAGTGCCCGACTGTGGCAAGAACTCGCACCACAACAAGACACTAATCTTTAGGTCGTAGCCGTAGGCTGGGTTAAGGCACGAACCCAGCTCCTACTTCACGGTGACCTCAAGTAGAATTGAGACCTGAAACGCTGGGTTTCGTAAAGACTCAATCGCAGCCTACAAGTCAAGACGGCTTCGTTTCCCTGTTTCGATTTCGTCTTGGGACTAGAACCATTACCTGTCAGGTCAGTCAATTTTTCATGAACGGGCTATGGTCGGTTACGCAACGCTTTTTATCTTGCTTTTAGCTCGTGCCTAGATCATGCTTTTTGAGTTTGCTGTAGAATGTACTTCTTGGCATGCCCAGCATTCTTGCAGCTTTGGCTTTGTTTCCCTGACTGGCCTGTAACGCGTCCAATAAAACTGTCTTTTCATCTTTTACAGGTTGAGAGCTAACGTCGAATCCACGATCTGAATAAGCATTCAAGGTCGATGCAGGTGAAGATGAAATCCGTTTGGTATGAGCAGGTCCTGCATAAGAATGCAGGGCCGGTACAAGCGGATTATTTTGCCCCTGCTGGACTTCTGTGGGAAGATCTTCCAGTAGAATGCAATCCTGGTCGGCAAGAACGACTGCCCGATGAATTGCGTTGTGCAGTTCTCTAATATTTCCTGGCCAGTTGTATTCGATTAATGCTCGGAAGGCGAGGTCATCAATTTCGTCAATTTGCTTTCCAGCTTTATTGGCAGCTTCGTTCAAGAACTCCAGGCTCAGTTCAATAATATCTTCTTTGCGATCACGTAACGGCGGAAGCTGCAAAGTGATGACATTTAAACGATAATAAAGATCTTCCCTAAACCTCCCCGAGCGAATCAACTCCTCCAGGTTCTGATGAGTCGCTGCGACTAATCGTACATCGACTGAAATCGACTCACGACTGCCAACAGGCTCGAACTGTCGCTCTTGCAGAACTCGTAACAGCTTGATTTGAGTATCAAGCGACACGTCACCAATTTCATCGAGAAACAGTGTCCCGCCATCTGCCATCTGGAATCGACCAATAACGTCCTGGTAGGCTCCGGTAAAAGCTCCTTTTACGTGCCCAAACAATTCACTTTCAAGCAGGGCTGGCGATAACGCTGCACAGTTCACGCTGACCATAGGCGACTCTGCGCGTTTACTATTAAGATGTATCGCATGAGCCAGCAACTCTTTTCCGGTACCACTTTCCCCTCGAAGTAAAACCGAACTGTCGCTCCAGGCTACTTTTTTTGCATTATTGAGCACCTGCAAAATCGCAGGGCTGCTTCCGCATATTTTTCCTCGATTAAACGGCTGCTGCTCGCTTACTTTTTTGGACTGATCAGGCTTATTGTTTTCGGAATTCTTCTCGGTTGCCTGGAGTCGCAGAAAAGCGATTTGACGTTCCTGGCTTTCAATTTTTCGCACTTTCTCCTGAAGCATTTCATCCAGCCGAGAAACATTCTGTTGGACTCGCACGCATTACAACGCCACGCCAGTCATCTGCCCAATTGCGGTAACAAATGTCGTGTCTTCAGCTGTAAATGGTGAAGAAGAATCCTTGGCTCCCAGCAAGACAATTCCAGATCGCTGACCATCCACCTCAAAACCGTGCATTAACTGCGAATTGAATTCGCGATGCAATTCCTGCAAGTGCGAAGTGTTCTGTTTCGAAGAACTAGCGATCCGCTGATGAGATCCCGCCTGCTGAAGTACCCCTTCAGATTCCTTATCCAATTGAAACGTGACAGGTAAATCAGGCCCGCCCACAGAGGCAATCAGTTCGTATTGCTGAGTCTGTCCATCTCGAAGATACAATGCGCTGAAGCGAACTTGAAGCACTTCTCGACACGAACGCAGCATGTGCTCGGATAAAGACCTGACGTCTGCAACCTTGGCAACCACCGCATTCATTTGATGCATTGCTCGATCCAAGCGGTATTTTTCTCGAAAGAATCTCCTGTCAATCGCTGACTGAGCACGATCTTTCACCCAGCCCATTGCCAAAATAATCACCGTCAGAAAAAAAGCGAGGGGCAACAGCTGCTCTGGAACAGAACTTCCCCGGTAAACGGTATATAAACTCCCGACCGCAATCACCAAACTGTAGAGCACTGCAACAGACTGTCTCAGCAACATATAAAGAACGTGTTTACTGATGATTTGATCCAGAAGCATTAATCGATATCGAATAATGCCCACCGCGTAAGCTGTGAGGAATAACAAGCTCACCACAACCATCGGAATCCGTCCCCGACCAAGGGCCAGCCCCACCCGATCACCAAATGCCAGATAAGTTGTGTAAACCACAAGAGGAGTCGCCAAAAGTGCTGCAACGACAATCCATTGCAACTGCTTCTGTTGTGCGGGCTGAGTGCAGCTGCGGTAATTTTCGATCAAAAAATAAACACTCGCTGCAAAGTAAAAGCAAGAAATCACAATGTAAACATCAATTAAATACTCAATCCAAGCTAAAGCAGACCGAACAATCTCGCTCGATTCTGGTCCAGCTCCCGAGAAATAGACGACGCCAAACAGGAACGAGAAAACTCCCAGCATAACCACAGGCACAAAATACAGTCCGGCAATACTCAATAGTGGGAACCGGTCCCTGATGGAATGTCGCGTGGGATAGTTCAGAAAAAAGTGTAGCGTGACAACCGGAAGCAGTATCGCACTAGAAAAGAAGGGAGCAGTCAGAAGCAAACTTTCTGAAACTACCCACCAGTAATACCCACCAACAAAAGCAGGGAGAGTGAATAAACAAAGTACGAAAAACAGCCGGGCTGCACTGTCCGAGGGGCGATTACAAAAAGACAAAGCCGCAACCGCTAAAATCACAAACTCAAGCAAGCACCAAATGATCGAAAGGATCACATTAATAGAAGACAAAGATTGAATGATTAACCAGCAAGTAACAGTCTCACCAGTGCCTGACTGATAATATTTCACACGCACGTATCTGCCGTGAAGCACCTTGGATGACTCACTTTTATCATTGGTCTGGTCTGAAAAATAATGAATCACCGGCGGCAGCGACGTATATCGTTCGATATCCATCGGGTTCGTGTTTTTTTCAACGCGGCTATCGTAGGAAGGAGCCTTCTGCCAAGTAGATCGCAATGTCGCCATCGCTCGTGTGTAATCAAAGAAAGAATTGATAGAATGATCCCCAATTTCCAGCAATTGGTCCCCTTCTTGCGGCGCATCACCAAAAGCTACGGGAAGTTCACCAGCGGGTTGAGCAGAATCACTTTGCAAATAACGCCTGATTTGCAAGCCCGGGAAGGAAAATTCATCATTGGTCAACAGGCATCGCACACCAATATCAGCACTGGTCGCAACATAAAATAGCACCGCAAAGCAATATACAGCCAGTAATGCAGACAGAAACCCTGCAATCAAACGATAAAATACTTGTTCGTTGTTCTTCATCGGTCAGTAAACCTGTTCACCGTCTTCGCATAGAAAAGAATAAAGAAATATGATCTATTTAGTGATGCGATATTCCTCACGCCCTCACTCGATCAAGGCCTCATTCCGGAATGTCAATCAGGACTTTACTCCTCATTAACTGTATGGATCATACCCATGCATTCAGCGCCGAAGCAAGCGCCGAAACGCCGACAAGACGATTTTCGGCGCTAAACCATGCAGTATCACCTGTCGAAAAGTGTCCAATCCAAGGCTGCTTATGCCCGTTACTCGTAGTTAAAAATAATATTTCATCCAATAAGTACTGTAAAAGTAGCGATAACCAAAAAAGATCATATTCTTTCTTATAAAGGGTATGGGAAACGTAAAATCATCAATGGCTGTACAGGGAAGAAGGACTGTACACCTGAGGAGTTAGAGCTAAATAGAAGAACGGAATTCCCTATTGATAGAATTAAGAAAAATGATTCTAGATTGGCTAAATAGAAAAGCGAACTAGTATATATTATTATGTTTAAAAAGCTACCCAAAT
>JAESQE010000103.1 GCA_016765335.1 Planctomycetaceae bacterium | reverse complement strand
AAGCTATTAGCTCGTGGCCTTGTACAGACAAGGACTTAGGGAACACACAACGCGCGAACAAATACGCGAATGCGTATAACTCCCCCTTCGTAAGGGGGAGAACCAGTTTTTTAGTGATTCCTTAATCAGAATGATGCAGGTACGTAGGTGGGCGGTTTTGTAATGGGCCGGGTTGTTTGGTCTGTTTTGCCTTAAAATCTAAGAATTTGACACAATTTGATTGTCTGCGAAATTTCCTGCTATTTCAAATAGATGGCCCCGTCCATGTGACAAACCGTCAGGAATGATTATCATACTAACTGGAGTTCCTCTCTTTGGAAATTTTTTGTTTGGGAACCTCTATGAATTCAAATGACATTGCTCCGTGGAGGGTAGACATTCTTGTCTGCCTGAAATTAAGGCATGATCAAATGAAGCAGACAGGAATGCCTGTGCTCGATTTGAATTAATAGGTGCTTGTTTTGACACTTCTTCGCCGTGCGTATTCTTGCGGTGTTCTTAATAAAGGGATCAGAGATGACGAGCCGTTTTACGGGGATGCTGTTCTGTGTAATCGTTTTTGCGAACTCTTCAATGATGATGGATAACGACTTGCAAGCTCAGAAATATAAGTACCCACAAACTCGCAAAGTGGATCAGACGGACGACTATTTCGGCACAAAGGTCAAAGACGAATACCGCTGGCTCGAAGATGATGTGCGGGAATCGAAGGAAGTTGCTGCCTGGGTCGAGGCAGAAAATAAAGTCACCGATACGTATCTGTCTCAAATTCCTGCTCGGAAGAAGATCGAAGAAGAACTGACCGAGCTGTGGAATTACGAGAAGTTTTCTTCGCCCTTCAAAGTTGGCGAACGATACTATTTCTACAAAAACAACGGGCTGCAAAATCAATCGGTATTGTACCAGATGGATTCTCTGGATGGCGAACCGAAACTGCTGATCGATCCAAACACTTGGTCAAAGGATGGAACGATTGCGTTATCGGGCACCTCTTTCAGTGATGATGGGCGGTATTTGGCTTACGGGATTCAAGATGCTGGTTCGGATTGGCGAACTTGGCGGATTATGGAGATTGCTACCGGGGAGCTGCTTCCCGATAAATTGGAATGGCTCAAGTTCACTTCCACGGAATGGACACCCGATAGCAAAGGTTTTTTCTACGGACGATTCGCGAAGCCCGAAGAAGGCGAAGCGTTTCAGAGCCTGAACTTGAATCACAAACTGTACTATCATCGCGTGGGGACTCCGCAAAGTGATGATGTTCTTGTGTTTGAGCAGCCTGATCATCCCAAGTGGGGCTTTGGGCCGACCGTGACTGATGATGGACGTTTCCTGATAATTACCGTCTGGAAAGGAACATCCGATAAATATCGAATTTATGTGAAGGACCTTTCAGAGCCGTATGCTTTTCCGGTGGAGTTAATTTCGCACTTCGAAGACGAATATGAATTCATTGGCAATGACGGGCATCTGTTTTACTTCAAGACCGATTTGAATGCTCCCAACAAACGGATCATCGTGATCGATATCAGAAAACCATCGCCGGAAAATTTTCGAGAGATTCTAGCTGAAGGTCCAGAACCAATTCAGGGCGTTGGGTTTTTGAATAACATGCTGGTTGTGCGAACGCTCAAAGATGCGATATCGGTCGTTAAAATGTATACGCCAGATGGTCGCTTCATTCGCGAAGCATCGTTTCCCGGGATCGGTACCGCATCGGGATTTGGTGGCAAACGAAGCGACACCGAGACTTTTTATTCCTTTGCAAGTTTTGTGACTCCGCCAAGCATTTATCATTACGATATGATTACGGGAGAAAGCAAGCTGTTTCGACGATCACAAATTAAGTTTGATTCAGATCAGTACGAACTCAAGCAGGTATTCTACAAAAGCAAAGACGGCACCAGGATTCCGATGTTTATTACACATCGAAAAGGCTTGAAGCTCGACGGAACCAATCCGACACTGCTTTATGCGTATGGTGGATTCAATATTTCGTTGACGCCTTATTTCTCGATCTCTCGGGCACAGTGGTTGAAAATGGGAGGCGTGTTTTGTGTTGCGAATTTACGGGGCGGTGGAGAATACGGCGAAGCTTGGCATCAAGGGGGCATGATCCACAAAAAGCAGAATGTGTTCGATGACTTTATCGGTGCAGCTCAGTGGTTGATCGACAACAAATACACGTCAAGCAAAAAGTTGGCCATTCAAGGTGGAAGCAATGGCGGTTTACTTGTTGGGGCCTGTATGGCTCAGCGTCCCGAATTGTTCGGTGCTTGCCTGCCCGCGGTGGGCGTGATGGACATGTTGCGATTCCACAAATTCACAGCTGGTCGTTACTGGGTTGACGAATACGGTTCTTCTGATGATGAAGAACAGTTCAAGACATTGTATGCCTATTCGCCTTATCATAATTTGAAACCGGGAACTGAGTATCCAGCAACGATGGTTACCACCGCTGATACAGATGACCGAGTGGTGCCTGGGCACAGTTTCAAATTTGCTGCCCGTTTGCAAGAGTGTCACAAGGGAGACAATCCGGTGTTGATTCGAATTGAAACCAAAGCTGGTCATGGTTCAGGAAAGCCAACTTCAAAAGTGATCGAAGAAATTTCCGACATGTGGGCATTTCTGGTTCGAGAACTGGAAATGGATTAGAATCATTTCCAATGAAATACAAGTGAGGTTTTCGGACCAACAGTATTTCGATCTCATCACCACACCATTATTTATTCCGAATATTATTCGCCTCAAATCAGTCTGGAAAGACTGACTTATATAATTTGAAAATAGCCTTATGGATTTTAATTTTGCCCCGATTTTCCAGGCATCCTCCAATGCGATTTACATCTCATTGGCTTTGGTTGCAATTTTTGGTGTTTTTCAAGTTGTGCTGCTGGCTCGGAAAATAGCAGAGAAGAGAATGTCTGCCGCTGCAACGGACCGGTTTCGAGAGCAAGTGCTCGAAATGGTCCAGAAGCAGGACTGGGAAGGAATTGCTGGGGTTTGCGATACGCCGGCGTATTGGTCACGGGCAGTTCCTCAGATGATTCTCGTTGCAATTGCGAACTTAAATAAATCCCCTGCTAAACTGAGACAGCTTTTGGCAGGGAAATTTGAGCGGGACGTGCTTGCTAATTTGGAATATGCAGCCTCGTGGATTAACACGATTGTGAAGTCTGCCCCGATGCTAGGGCTATTAGGTACGGTTTCCGGAATGATTCAGGCATTTGCGAAAATTGCAGATGCCCAGAAAGCGGGCGGAGACCCCAGTGCTTTAGCAGGCGAGATTAGTTTCGCATTATTTACGACAGCACTTGGCCTGGCGGTAGCGATTCCATTAGTTATTGCAGGGGCATTTCTGCATGTACGGATGGGAAGGTTACAGGATCATGTCCAGGAAGAATTAGACTGGTTTTTGGACGAACTGGATACCGTCCGCGAAAATTCATAACTTATGGGGAACCTCTGTAGTAGTTGGCTATGCGTTTGTAGTTATTGTCGGATTAAATTATCTGAATATTATGGATGCACTGCATCTCCCATCCCTGCCTCTCTATTGCGAGGTATGTTGAACTACAGGGGCCGAGTGGTAATTGTTAGATAAATAAAATATAACAGATTGATGTTGTGTACAGATTGTAAGCAACTCTCTTAACTTTTTCGTTGGGGTGGTCAAGATTGACCAGACTCACTGGGATATATGATGAGACATTTCGGGAATGAAATTCGAGGCACTGTTCAAGGCTGGCAATTGACTGGTCTTAGAGGCCGATCTTTATGTCGGAATATTCAGTTGCTTGCATTAATTCTGATGCTTCAGTTGGTGACTGCCTCTGCGGTCAATGCCGCTGAGCCTTACTTGGAATTTGTGCAGGGCTTGCGAGAGCGTCAGTATTACGATTCAGCAATGCTTTATTTGCAAACAATCGCGGGACGCCCGACTACGCCCAAAGAAATTAAAGATGTGATTGCCTATGAAAAAGCAGTGACATTGCTTCAGGGATCTCGGTTTTTACAGAATCCGGATGCACAATCTGAGCAGTTGGGGCAGGCTCAGGCCTATTTAGAACAATTCATTAAGGCGTTGCCCAATCACAAGTTGGTGCCGGTTGCAAATACCGAATTGGCTCGCATTCTGCTTGGTAAATCGCAGGTTCTGATTTGGAAATCGCGTTCACCTGCCAATGAAGAAAATCGTTTGTCGTTTCAGCAAGATGCCCGGAAGCTGATTGCGCAGGCCAAGGTGATTTTCCAAAAGGCGCATGATGCTTACGAAAAAGAATGGAATAGTTACGGCGTTTTCATCCCGGAAGAAGAGAAAGAAAAACGTGCAGCTCGCAAACTTGTTGAAGGATTGTATATGCGGGCTCAGCTCGATTTAGCGACGTGCGTTTATGAAGATGCACAAACTTATGATCGAGGTGCCAAAGAATATATTAGCCGACTGCGAACCGCTTCTTTGGAGTTTGAAGAAGTTCACACAAAATATCGCAGTCAGTATGCCGGATTGTATGCACGGACAATGCAAGGTAAATGTTTTGAAGAGCAAGACGATATCCGCAAAGCATTAGGGATCTACGATGAATTACTTGGTCACCCTGGTAGTTCTCCTGGACTAAAGAACCTACAGAATCAAGTTTTACATTTTCGATTGATTTGCTTAGGGCATGAAAAACGTAATGATTTTCAGTTAGTTATTCAGGAGGCACAAGAGTGGGTGAAGTTCAATAAAGTGCTCAGCCGAACTCAGATGGGTTTAGGAATTCGCTGGGAATTGACCCAGGCGCAAGAATCCCTGGGCCTGGATAGAACAACTCCCGAATCAACTCGTAATCGCCTTTTGCTGCAAGCGCTTGATAATGCACGTCAAATTAATAAATACGCTGGGCCGTACAAAGATGTTTCTAACAGCCTGATCCAGAAATTATTGGTGGCTTTAGATCGAGAACCCGGAGATCCGAAAGATTTCGACAGTGCATTGGGAACTGCCAATAGCTTGCTCGAACTAGTTGGTCCGCTTCGTGAAGCAAAAAAGCAAGCAGATGCATCGAAAGATAAAGAGAAAATTCAGGCGGCTGGGCAAGAATTACAGGCTCAGCTGGGAGAGACAGAACGGTTGTATCGACTGGCGTTGACGTTGGTTAATGACCAAACGGCAGCAAATCAAATTAATGGTGCTCGCTATAAACTGGCCTACATTTTTTACCTTCAGCGAAAGAGTTATGACTCAGCTGTGGTCGGCAAATACCTGGCAATTCGCTTAAAAGAAGATGATCCTACGATGGCTTTGGATGCAGCTTATCTGGCTATGGGCGGGTTCTCTCAATCTTACAACGATGCTCCAGAACAGTACAAAGAGAAAAACCTGAAATTCATTGTTGATATCAGCCGATTTATTGCAACGAATTGGCCCAGTTCAGATCGTGCAACTGACGCCCGATTCGCAATGGGTAGAATCTTTCGCCGATCTGAACAACCCGTTNAAGCTGCTAAGTGGNATGCAGAAATCCCAAATACCGCTTCCAAATATTCAACTGCTCAACTGGAAGCAGGGCAAGCTTTATGGACAGCTTATCTGACCACTGCGTTTAAAGAAAACGTATCCGAAACAAAAGAACAATTACAAAGTTGGCAGGATCAGGCAGCCAAGCATCTGGAAACCGGGATTACAGCGACGGAAAAAGCAACCCCGGCAACTGCTCCGGCTCCGGCTGAGTTAATTCGTGCAAAAGTTTCGTTAGCACAAATTGAGATCATGCGAGGTAACGATGCCAAGGCCATTCAATGGCTTGCCGCAGAGCCGCATTCGGTTGTTAAGGCCGTTGCTGTTGAGGAAGGGAAGGCTCGCCCTAAAGAAAATTTCAATATTCAGAGCACTGCATTTGCTTCGTTGAGTTATCAACACCTGCTTCGGGCCTATATCGGAACCCGGCAACTAGATAAAGCAGAAGAAGCCCGGGCGGCGTTGGAGAAAATTGCAGGAGCATCTGGCGGAGCATCTCTGACTGCGGTTTACGTTGAATTAGGTCGTGAATTACAAAGCGAATTAGAGCGATTGCGAAAAGCAGGCGACCAGGAAAGACTCGAAAAAGTCCGCGGCGGATTCGAACAATTCCTTTCGAAATTATTGGAACGCCAAGGTGGTCAGACCTATGGATCATTGATCTGGATTGCAGAAACTTATTTCGGCATGGCTCAGGCATCTGAAGAATCTCCACAGAAAGCAAAACAGTATTACGCAGACGCCACCAAGGCATTTGAAGAGATTCTCAAGCAGGGTGAAAAAGACCCGAAGTTTGTCGATGCCGCCCGACTCGATGGAGTCCGGTTAAGGCTTGTCAATTGTAAGCGTCAGGAAGGAGATTTTGAGACCGCAGAATCTCTAATTAAAACCGTCCTGCTAAAAAACAGCAAAGCTCTTGATGCACAGATTGAAGCTGCTCAGGTTTATCAGGACTGGGGCGAGTTTGGGGACGAACCAGATCGCTTCCTCGATGCAATCAAGGGCAAAAAGTTTAAGGATGGAACTGTTATCTGGGGATGGGGAAACATCTCTATGCGACTGCAAATGTCGGCCAATGCTGGTCAAACAAGATCCGAATACAAAGAGAAACACCGGGAAGCTCAATATCATTTGGCCCAAAGCCGATTCCTGTATGCAAAAAACACGATGGACCTGAAAAAGTCCGAACAGCAACTCCAAAGAGCAAAGCAAGAACTACTCACTTATACCAGATTAACCACCGGATTAACTGAGACTCCCTGGTGGGACAAGTTTGACACGCTTTATCAGGATATTTTGAGCCAACTTGGAGAAATACCCGTTTCTTTAACCAAACCAGAACCGCTGGATCAGGTCAAAGCAAAAAAGAAGACTCGCAGCATGTACGATACGGGGGCTCAAGCAAATGAGGCCAATCAGAAACCTACGAAGAAAAAGAAGAGTTCGGATAAGACCAAGCCAGCTAGTAACATGATGACTTACATTATGATGGGTGTGATGCTGGTCGCCGGTATTGGATTTTTCGGATTCATGATGAAATCATCAGGAGGCAAACGTTCTACCGCAGAGTCAATAACAGAATCATCGAGTTTTTCTGAGGAATCGTTATCTTCATCTAAAAGGCCTTCTTCTCGCAGGAAATCTACCTCGAAAGAGCCAAGAGATCCTGAAAAGAAACCTTCGCAATCAAGCAGTCAGAAAAGAAGACCCAGAACAGAAAAACCAGCAGAAGAAACTACTAAAAAACGAGTTCGTAAAAAGAGACCTCCCACTGAAGAATAATAAGCAGAAAACATTGTATGCGTAAGAGTTCAGGCGAGAGCCTGTAGAAGTAAAACGGCTAAAAAATAATTTATAGAGAAAATACTTGGAGTACTATTGTGAATAACTCAAACACTCGCAGCTTATTACTTGTTGCCTGGATGATCTCACTGGCTGCATCGCCTGCGTTCGCTCTTGATATCATTACCAGGAAGTCTGTAGAGACTCGAATTGCAGGAAAAATCACTTCGATTTCAAAGACTGAAGTCAAAATCAAACCACAAACCGGAGCCGATGTAACCATTCCTGCAAACGATATTCAATCAATCAAATGGGACGATGACACCCCATTAATGAACATCGCGATAGGACAAGAAAAGATTGGCAACTACGAGGCAGCGATCAAAAGCCTTCAGGATGCCAAGGCGAAAGTGCCCGCAGCTGCTGAAAATATTCGCACCGACATAGATTTCTTTTCTGCTCGTGTTCTGGCGAAATTTGCATTAGCAGATCAAACTCGGCTTCCCGATGCTGTTGCCAGAATGAAGAAGTTTACAGATTCTAATGCAACAAGTTTTCGCTTCTACGAAGCAATAGGCTTTTTAGGCCAACTCTATCTGGCTCAAAAAGATTACATCAAAGCAGAAGCAGCGTTCAGTTCGTTGGAACGCTCGCCATTTGCAGACCAGCAACTCTCAGCAAAATCTTCTAAAGCACATGTATTGTTGGCTCAAAATCAAATCGACAAGGCATTACAGGCCTTTGAACAAGTGATTAAGAGTCCCGCAAAGGATGAAGCATCGAAACAGCGACAATTGGAAGCAATGCTAGGCAAGGCTAACTGTTTGAATCTCAAATCGCAGCCTGAAGAAGCTCTGAAACTGCTTGATATTGTTGTCGAAAAGGCCAACGAATCTGATGTGCGATTGCAGGCTCAGACTCAAATTTTACGTGGAACTTCCCTGTTAGCAGGTGGGAAGAATCAGGAAGCATTGCTTGCCTATTTACTTGTGGATGTCATGTTCTCTGGCCAACAGGATTTGCATGCAGAATCCCTTTACAACCTTTCACAACTCTGGGTTACGATTGGTAAACCTGGACGAGCAGATGAGGCACGGGCGATTTTGGAATCGAAATACCCTAATAGTCCTTGGGCCAAAAAACTAAGTGGTGGTTGATTACCCTGCCCTTCGATGTCATGATGATTAGTTAAGATTATGACTGCAAGTGGCTGATTGATACGAAACCTATGTCCCCGTATGGGGTTCACCAAAATATTTACACACGAATGCGTAACTGACAGCAAAAACCGAATTTCAAGTAATGTGGTTTAAGCGTCTTACTTTGCACAATGGGAGAATACAGTGAAATTGATGAACGACAAAGAGCAGGCAACCGCAAAACGATTTCGTCTCTGGATGGTGATATGCCTGACTTTGATTGCAGGCGGAATGCTCTCGGGATCTTGGGGAGCAAATTCCAGTATTTACGCACAAGATGAACCAGTTGCAGAAGTTGAAGAAGAGCCAGATGCTGACGTGGAATCAGCTGATAAAGAAGAGCAAACTAACGAAACCGATGACGATGAAGTCCCAACAGAGCAAAGCTTTCTAGCATGGATGATTAAGGCTTCCGGGATATTCGGAGCCATTCTGCTGGCACTTTCTTTTGTGATGGTTGCCTTGGTCATGATGAACGTTTTGCAAGTCAAACGGGATATTTTCATTCCGAGCGACTTTGTGAATGCGTACAAAGAAAAGCTGGATGCCAAAGATTACAAAGGGGCTTACGATTTGTGCAAAGCTGATGATTCACTCGTGGCTCGTGTTTTGGCCGTGGGAATGAGTCGCCTTGATCGTGGTTATGCAGCTGCTATTGAAGGGATGCAAGAGCTGGGCGAAGAAGAAAACATGAATTACGAACATCGCCTGAGTTACCTGGCACTCATTTCTTCGGTTGCTCCGATGATCGGGCTGATGGGTACTGTTTACGGTATGATTTTGTCTTTCCAGAAAATTGCAACTTCGACTGTTGCTCCCAAACCGGCTGAATTGGCTGACGGTATTTCGACTGCGTTGTTTACAACGCTCGAAGGACTTGCGGTCGCTATTCCTGCGATGGTTGCTTACAGCATTCTGCGTAATCGAGTTTCGCGATACATGTTAGAAGTCGGCATGGTCAGCGAAGGTCTGATGGGACGATTGCCAATTGGAAAACCACAGGCATAGTCATCCCGGATAAGTTGTCTCATGATTCGTTTCTCTGGGATCGTGTAAGCGGATTATTAACAGTAGAAACGAATTGATAACTAAGCCCGAGAAGGCATTTTTCTCAAGGAGAAATCGCGGTGCGATATAAACAGCATGAGTCAACGGTCATTGAACCGGATATGACTCCGATGATCGATATTGTGTTCCAGTTGATTGCCTTTTTTATGATGGTGACCAGCTTCGAACAAACTCAGGCGGACGAACGTGTCAAGTTACCCAGCGACCAACTCGCTCGTCCTCCAGTAGTGGCCCGAGACAAAGTTCTCGTCATCAATATTGGATTTAATCGGGACAAAAAGGGTGAGAAAACAGATCCAGACCCTTATATTTTCGAAGGGGATACTAAGATCCCCATCCTGGAGTATGGCAAGCGGCTTCGTGAGGAAAAACGAGTTGCAGAAGCCCTGTATGGTCCAGGAGGGCATAAGGATATGATCATGGAAATCCGGGCAGACTCTGAGACTCCCACGGGGTTAATTCAGGATTTGATTAAACTGTGTCAGGAATCGGGATTTGAAAAGTTTTCTCTTCGAGCCAAGCAACTCATACGATAAATCATTTTCAAGACTGTCTGATAAAACACTGTCAACCAACTTGGTAAATGCTCGGGAATTAGCGGCAAGGTAAAATTATGCGAATACGCAAATCGAGAATCTCAGCGACAAAAATTGAAGCCCAGATGGCGCCGATGATCGATGTGGTTTTTCAGTTGTTGATCTTTTTCATGCTCACACTGAAAATTATCCCCATCGAAGGGGATTTTAACATCAATATGCCCATCGGACAGCAAGCGACCGAAAGTCCAGATGTCCCCATGCCGCCGATCAAGGTCCGGATGATTGCAAATGAAGATGGAACACTTGCAGAAATCCAGATGAATCAGCGTGAACTGGGAAATGATCACCTGGCGTTTGACCGATTGAATGCAGAAATTGGTAGCTTGGTCGGTAATCGAGATAATCCATTCGTCAAAGAGATTGAAGTCGAAATTGACGCCGATTATAACCTCCACTATCGCTACTCAATTGCAGCAGTATCAGCTTGCACGGGATACGTTTCTCCGCAGACTGGGCAGGTCATTCGATACGTCGAAAAAGTAAAGTTTGCTCCCCCTAGACGACCTGAAGAATAATCGACGATACTCGGAATGCTTCTATGATATTTGTTCTCGATAATTACGATTCCTTCACCTACAATCTTGTTCAAAGATTAGGCGAAATCGATCCGACTCTGGAAATTGTTGTCCAAAGAAATGATCAGGTCACGTTAGATGAAATTGCGGAATATAAACCGCAACGGATCATCATTTCCCCTGGTCCGTGCACGCCCAATGAAGCTGGACTGTCACGTGATGTCATCCGTCGATTTGGACCCGAAATCCCATTAATGGGTGTTTGCCTGGGACATCAATCGATTGCTGATGTTTATGGTGCAAAGGTTGTACGAGCAGACCGGATGATGCATGGCAAGGTTTCATTAGTTCGTCACGATAATCAGGGACTGTTTCAAGGAATTGAAAACCCTGCCATCGCGACGCGGTACCATAGTTTGATTGTGCCTGAAGAGTCGCTTCCAGATTGCCTGATTCCGACTGCCTGGTCAGCCGATGAAAACCAACCTGCCGAACTGATGGGAATACGGCACCGTGATTTTCCAATTCATGGAGTCCAATTTCACCCGGAAAGTTTTCTAACCGAAGCCGGGGTTAAACTGCTGGAAAACTTTCTCACTTTATAAAACCAGAAGAAGAGTTGGAGTTCACGCTTTAGTGTGCTTTGTCTCTGCATTAGCAGTGGGGAGGGATGATTTACCATCTTCGATTGATCAGAATCTGCCTGAAGACATTCACCAACCGATGCACGCTAAAGCATGAACTCCAACTGATCCTGATGTTAATCGCGATGTCAAATCAGAATTTTTACAGCTTGCGGCTGTTCGTAGATGAACTTGTTTTGGTTAATTATCGAGAAAATATTGCCATTTTATTTTCCGGGGTGAATATTAAAACTTCCAAGGAGTCTTCTTTTGCGACTGTCTTTGATTCTGGTGAATTGGTTTTCTTTGGAAGGAAGATTCGTAAGGGATGCTTGCCGATTTTCTCAGCCTGGATTTCGATCGTCTTCTTTTTCACCGTAATACTCAGAACATGATCCTGCACATGAATTCCCGTAATGGTGAGCGAAGGCCAGGAACTGGGTAGCTGCGGATTCATCGCAAAACCTTCTGGCAGTGGTTTAAATCCAAGAAAACCGTACAGCATGGTTTGTGGAACAAGAGCGGATTCGTAAAACTCGTGATCAATTCCAAGTCCCCCTGCGGTGCCTCCGCCTTGGAGCGTTCCTCGCCCTGGTTTGGAAAAGTATTCGCGGTAGCCACCCTGTTTATGAACTTTATCGTACCAGGAAAGAATCGATTGCATCCGCTGCCAAGCGTCATCGGGGCCTTTGGTTTTCAGTCTGGCCATCATGTCATGATAAGAAAAACCGAGTACTGCCCCGCCATCTTGAACTTGCCCACCCCAAGGAATCGTTTCAGGACCAGTCCAAGGCCAAACGTACCATTCGATGTTTCGTTTGGTTGTTGCTCGCGGGGCAAATTCCCAGTGATAAATTTCCTTGCCTTGAGAAGTGTCTCCAGCAACGATACGTTTTCCATCGACCCAATCCAGGATATCTTGAGCTTGCTCGTCGGTTGCGAAGCCGTAATAAATCGCTTCTAAATTAAGAAAAGTATAGCCGTAGTCGTGTTTGACTCCGTCGATATCAATGCAAGCTACGAACCGTTTCGTAGCCGAATTCCAGAATAGCTGTGTCGATGTTTTTTTGACATGTTGGGCTAATTTGCTCAGTTGTGCAGAGGAGTATTCTTGGTCGGGCGATGGGATTTTCCATTCGGGATGATTGGCGATTGCGGCTTCCAGGTTCGACAGTTGATTCAATGCATTAAACAGGTAAATGGTTCCCAGGCAGTCTTTGTGACCAAAGGGGAGTAAGTCCCAATAATTATTGCCGACACCCTGTCCGTAATAGACAGTCTTTTTTCCATCTGCCGCGATATCGAATCCTTGCTTGCCGTTGTGTCCAACCCAAGGCACGAGCATACAGCCATTTTGTTGAACTGAAAATTCTTGGACTGCGTATTTCATCGCAGAGCGCATACGTGAAATGTTCTTTTGCAGAAAATCAACATCTGTAGTCCAATCAAAATAATCTATTGAGCCATTCACGAACATGATATTCGTAATGGGATGTCTGGTATCCACAGCCGTGTGGAGTGCTCGCACAGTGATCTGAATTGGTGCAGGGTTATTCCATTGGATTCGTAATTGCTTAATGGAACCTTTCCACTGCGGATGTTTGTGGACTGGTATCGAAGAGAACGAAAGCGTATTTATAACGTGAACAATTTCAGGGGTGATTGCCATTTGGCGGTCAGTACTGAATTCAGAGAATTCGGTCGTTGTCCATTGCAAAACAGGCACAACATCCAGCGGAAGGCGTTTGTGATTCCATTGCAGAACAATAAAAGGGGCAGCAAATGCATGGGCGTTACACTCGGGAGTCGTCAGCACTGCATGCGGTTGAGTTAACTTCAATTTCAAACCTTGCATCGGATCAAGCCCTTGTTCCTCGATGCCTTCCAGCTTCCAACCTTGCGTTGTCGCGACCGGAATTCCAAGCGACCGTGCGTATCCGTCACCGTGATGTGTGAAGTGCCAACCTGCTCCGGCAGCTTGTTGCCAAGTCGGAAAAGGCCAACCGGTAGGATGAGCCAATCCCATATGCTGATCCATTGTGACGTAGCCTTGAGCGTCAACAAATCTCGTGAGAAAAACGTCTCGGTAAAACTCTCTCATCTTCTGTGCAGAATGCTCTTCTCCAACCGCGGGCCAAAGCACCGACATCGGCAACCAGGCATCCCAAAGAGCACATCTTGTTCGAACATTATGGTGCCGAGCAAACAGATCGTTCATACTTTCCATCTGCGTTTCGTAACCAGGAACAATAAAATGGGGAAGCTTGGTTTCTGGGACTGGCTGGGCTGATCCCTGTGAAGCAGAGAGCAATAAGATGCTCATCGCCAGGCAAATCGGAAGAAGAAACTTTTCTTGCATAGTCAGGGTCTCTTGAAGGAATAAAGGCATTGTTTCACTAATATCTATGATATCTTGTTCTGTTCAGATCGCTCGATTGGTCGATGAAAGATCCAATCATATTGTAGGGTTTCCTGAATCTGAACTAAACAGAAGATCGATCACCGGGAATCATTATCACCAAACATTGAATTCGAATGTCGTAACATACTACTATACAACAAGATACGCTACTTTCTCTTAAGGGTTGACCAAAAGAGGCATATGCGGTACCTTAATTGCTGGAATTGTCACATGCGGTTATCACTCCATACAGATTATGCCTTACGCACGTTGATGCACCTGGCGACAGAGCGAAAGCGATGCTCGATCCAGGAGATCGCGTCTTTTTATGGGATTTCGCGTGATCACTTAGCCAAAGTGGTCCGTCGGCTTTCCCAGGAGGGTTATTTGCGAACGGTTCGTGGTGTTGGAGGCGGAATTGAATTGGCCCAAAAACCTGAAATAATTAACTTGGGTGAAGTTCTTGACCGCCTGGAAGGGCCGATGCATTTACTCGACTGTGTTTCAGTTGAGGGGATTTGTCGGATCCAGCCGAGTTGTAAGCTAAAAGATATTTTTGCAGAAGCAGAACGCTTGCAACGGGAATATCTGGGGAATCATTTTTTGATCGACTTGATCCCACCTGACGAGAAACTTGTGGAGCTGAAGACCAAAGTGACAGATTAAGGAACCTCTATTAATTCAAAGGGAGCACAGACATTCCTGTCTGTTTCGTTTGAGCAGGCCTTCATTCAAGGCAGACAAGAATGTCTACCCTCCGCTCGCAATGTCTTTTGAATTAATAGAGGTTCCCATTAGTTACTCAGTTTAATCAGAGAAAGCAATGAAATGAAACGTTTGATGATGCTGTCTTTAGTAGGATTGCTGGCATTGGGGTCATTCCAAACCAGCGATGCCAACGACCAGAAGAAAAAAACTCCAGCCGTTGACCGTGCTCGCAGAACAGGGCAGATGCTCGATGACCTCTACAAAACCGCGATTGTTTTGGTGACAACACATTATGTGGAAGAAGATTCCGACCTGGCTGCCGGCGATGCATTTCAGGCGTTGTTCAAAGTGATGAAAGACAAAGGGTATCACGAAGTTCGGTTGTTAGATGCTTCAGGCGAAGCTTACGATGATGACAACCTGCCTCGCAAAGGCTTTGAGCAGGCAGCCGTCAAAGCATTACTGGCTGGTGCAAAGACATACGAAAAAGTCATCAAAAAAGATGGCAAACGTTACTTGCAATACGCAACTCCAATTCCTGTTGTGATGGAGAAGTGCATTATGTGCCATGAAAATTATCGCGACCTACCTAAAGGTCAGATCATCGGCTCACTCAGCTATACAATTCCGATTGATTAATACGCATTCGCGTATTGGCCCTGTTCCAACCCCTTGTCAGTACAAGGCCATGATCGATCACACAGTACTAAAAGGATTCGAATTCGTTCGAGTCCTTTTTTTATTTGCAAGGCACCCTGCTCCGTACAGATCTTCTTCTCTTTATCGAGATCGCAGTTTTTCCCAGGAGATGCCGCGTTGGCTGGCATCGAATAATTCGATCGGATGAAACACAGGAATGTCTAAGCCACGTTGCTTCAGGACAGACATCATTTGAAGTGCACAGCCTGCGTTGGCAGAAGCAATTGCATCTGGTGCTTGCTTCAAAATGTGATCAATTTTTCGATTACCCAGCTCATCAGACATTTCTGGTTGCTGCAAGTTATAACTCCCGGCAGCTCCGCAGCAGATATTCGGTTCCATAATGTCAAGAATTTCAAGACCGGGAATTTTACGAAGTAATTCTCGTGGGGCTTGATCGATTTGCTGGGCATGTTTCAGGTGGCAGGCATCCTGATAAACCACGCGAATGGGAAGTTCTCCCTGAGGAGGATCGGGATTGAGTTCAGCCAGGAACTCGGTGATATCCTGGATTTTTCCTGCAAATTGATTCAACAGATCTGTGGTTTTCTGATCGATATCTGCCGCAGCCGCCAAGTGATTATATTCTTTGAGCATCGCGCCGCAGCCAGCCACATCAATGAGCACAGTATCAACCATTTCGTCTCGGAAGACTTCTGCATTGGTGATTGCTCGCCGAGTTGCTGATTCGATTTGACCGGTATGATATTCCATCGCACCGCAACATTGCTGCTGGCTGGGGACAACCACTTCGCAGCCGGCTTCTTGCAAAACTCGTGCGCACGCCCAGTGGACATGACGGATCATTACATCAGCCACGCACCCCAGAAACAAACCGACTCGAACTTTACGGACACCTTGAGCCGGAAGAATGTGCGGAAGTCTGGGTTGATCGGCTTGCAACTTGGGTAGCATTCGATGCATTCGCTGTAATGGCAGCGGTAGCAGTTTTACAATCCCGGATTTCTCGACGAGCCAATCGAGCTTGAGCATTTGGAGCAGTCTGGCGGGCCAAAGAATCAATTCCAATCGCCTACGACTCGGAAAAAGATCACGCAAAAAGATCCGCTCGAACCAATCGAGGCTACTGCCCGGCTTGGCTTGTTCTTGTTTGTTTCGATGAGAGAGGCGAAACGTTTCGATCAATTGACCATACTCAACACCGGAAGGACAAGCTGTCTCACAACTTCTACAATCTAAGCATAAGTCAAGATGGGTGTTGACTCGTGGGGTCAGATCGATGCGACCTTCTTCAACAGCCCGCATCAAATGGATTCGTCCTCGCGGGCTATCATTTTCATTCCCTGTGACCAAATAGGTCGGGCAAGAAGATGTGCACAAACCGCAATGAATGCAGTTCAGTAGTTGGTCGTGAGGCACAAATCCTTGAAAATCCGAGGGAGGTGCAGTCTCGGTCACCTGAGGTTCTGTTGTTTGAGTTTGTGAGGTCGTCATTATCGAAAAAATGTCTTTCTGTCATCCACCATGAAAAGCGACTATAATTCTTATCCTTCATCTTACCAGATATAGATATTGAAACAAAATGGATTACACACAATACACAACAAAGTCTTTTAATCAGAACGATATCGAGGCAGCTCAAACGCTGATATCTCTCGCTTTACGTGAAGATCTTGGTAATCATGGCGACTTGACTTCATCAATCGCAATCTCGCCTGACCAGACAGCTCGTGTTGCAATCAATGCCCGGCAAGGCGGCATTGTGTCTGGTTTGCCGATTGCAGCGATGGTGCTCCAGGCGGTTGATCAATCACTAGAAATCGAGATCAAGGTGAAAGATGGTTTGCCGGTTGTGGCAGGCCAGACGATTGCAGTGGTGACTGGCTTGACCTGCCAGTTGCTTATTGCAGAAAGAACTGTCCTGAATTTTATGACGCATCTGGCTGGCATCGCAACTTTAACAAGCCGTTTCGTTGATCAGGTTGCAGGAACCTCGGCGACCATTTTAGATACACGCAAAACACATCCTGGATTCCGGCTGCTGGAAAAGTACGCCGTACGATGCGGAGGCGGAGATAATCATCGGATCGGTTTATACGATGCTGTCTTGATTAAGGATAATCATCTAGCTGCCCGCAAAATATCACATCCCGATGAAGCTTCAGCAGAATTATTGAAACTGGCTCGTGCGACTTATCCAGGAGTTGTTCTCGAAGTTGAAGTCGATACCCTCGAACAATTTCAAGAAATGATTCCAGGGCAGCCTGATATTGTTTTGCTCGACAACATGAGTAACGTACAATTGAAACAAGCAGTTGAAATGCGGAACCGTTTGGGGTCTGGCATTCTTCTGGAAGCTTCTGGCGGAGTCGATCTCAAAACCGTCAAAGAGATTGCATCCACTGGGGTAGACCGCATAAGTATCGGAGCGATCACCCATTCCGCTCCTGCATTTGATTTCGGTTTTGACTGGGTTGAGTAAACAACCAATACTCGAAGTTACTCTCTTTTGGAAGGATACTACGATGCGAACATCTTTTCTGTGCACAGGCCTGTTGTTGTCACAATTATCGTTTGCTGGACCTGTTGATGCAGGCGGTTTAAATTTATTTTCTTTTCAAGTCGCAGAGAAAGAAAAACGAAACCTTGCTCCTCAGGTTGGAGATATTGCAAAAGACTTCAAGCTCAAAGCAACCGATGGGAAATCCTACAAGCTGAAAGAGTTATCGAAAGACAAGCTCGTTGTCCTTGTGGTATTGCGAGGGTTCCCTGGGTATCAATGCCCGGCATGCACCAGGCAAGCAGCAAACTTTTTGGCAGGAATCAACGCAATAAAAAAAGAAGGAGCGATTCTAGTCTTTGTCTATCCGGGGCCAGCAAACAACCTTGAGCAAAAGGCCGGTGAATTTCTTGCAGATTCCGTTCTTCCTGACGGAGCAATCATGTTATTGGATCCAGATTATCAGTTCACGAATCTTTATGGGTTGCGATGGGATGCTCAAAACGAAACTGCGTATCCATCAACATTCATTATCGATTCTCATCTGAAAATCCGCTTCGCTAAAATCAGTAAAACACATGGCGGACGGACATCAAGTCAGCAGGTTTTGTCAGCACTGAAAGCTCTTAAGTAGTAACAATAGATTCTGAAAGACGCGATTGTGGATGCTGATCCTATCGAGGTTTCTGCTTATCATGAAGCCGGTCATGCGTTAGTGGCTTGTATGGTAGGTGCTTACGTTGAATCTATCACGATTGATCCC
>JAESQE010000102.1 GCA_016765335.1 Planctomycetaceae bacterium | reverse complement strand
CCCATGCGGGGGTTTTGACCCTGACATCCTATCCAAACCGCACATCTCCGGTGAAGCGGGGAGAATGGGTTCTAGAAAACATTCTGGCTCAAGCCCCGCCCCCACCGCCGCCGAGTGTGCCATCATTGGACGAGACTCAAAAAGCGAATCCCGACCTCTCCCTGCGTGAACAGTTGCTACTGCATCAGAAGGATCCCATTTGTAGTTCCTGTCACATTTTAATGGACGGAATCGGCTTCGGTTTACAGAATTTCGATGCGATTGGACGATGGAGAGAGTTAGACGGCAAGCATGAAATTGACGCCCGTGGAGATTTACCGGATGGTTCCTCTTTCGAGGGGCCTGTCGAATTGATACAAATTCTTAAGAATCGTCCAGATGATTTTGCACGTTGCGTAAGCGAAAAGATGTTGACTTACGCAATCGGGCGTGGACTGATGTGGTATGATCGTTGTACAATAGATGATATTATTGCTGCTGTTCGTCAAGATGATTATCGCCTTTCGCGGGTGATTTTGGAAATTGTCCGTAGTGATCCATTTCGCAGAAGGCGTGGAGAAGGAAAATAACCATGAAAAAAACATATCGCAAAATCACCTCTCGTTCCCCGTTAGGCCGACGAACATTCCTGCACGGCATGGGAGCTGTGATGGGTCTGCCTTTACTCGAAGGAATGACCGCCCCGTTATTGTCAGCTGCTGAAACAGCACCTGCCATTCCAAGTCGCTTGGCATTCATCTTTTTCCCAAACGGGGCAATTATGCCGGACTGGCGTCCCGAAGGCGAAGGACACGATTACAAGCTCTCAAAAACATTGCAGCCGCTGGCGAAAGTTAAAGACGATTGTCTTATCATTTCCGGATTGGCTCACGACAAAGCCCGTCCCAATGGCGATGGGGCAGGGGATCATGCTCGTTGCTCCGGAGCTTTTTTGACATCATCTCAGCCAAGAAAAACAGGTGGTGCAGATATTCATCTGGGGATTTCGATCGATCAGGTAGCAGCAGGAAAGATCGGACATCTCACGCCATTGCCCTCCTTGGAACTGGGAACCGAAGCTGGTCGTAAAGCTGGTGTTTGCGATTCTGGATACAGCTGTGCGTATCAATCAAATGTTTCCTGGCGCAGTCCTACTCAGCCGATGGCTAAAGAAATTAATCCAAAACTTGCATTCGAGCGATTGTTCGGCATGTCTGTTCAAGATGTGAAACAGCGGCAAGATCGCGATTTTTATCGCTCCAGTATTTTGGACCTGGTCTCTGAAGATGCCAATAACCTGCAAAAGCGTCTTGGGAAAACTGACAGCAGAAAAATGGACGAGTACTTCACCAGCGTTCGAGAAATTGAACAACGCATTGGTCGCTCGGAATCAACAAAACGTGAATTGCCTCCAGGGTTTGATTTCCCTGATGGCGTGCCCTCAGACATTACCGAACACATTCGGTTGATGTACGACATCCTCACCTTAGCATTTCAGACTGACTCAACACGTGTTGCTACTTTCATGTTGGCAAATGCCGGCTCGAACCGTCGTTATGGTCACTTGGATGTCAAAGAAGCTCATCACCAAATGTCTCATCACCGCAACGATGAAGCCAAGATGGCAGACATCCAGAAGATCGATCAGTTTCTTGTCACCGAATATTCTCGGTTCCTTCAGAAACTAAAATCTATCCCTGAGCGAGATGGAACGCTGCTTGATAATTGCACAATTGTTTACAGCAGCGGAATCAGTGATGCTAATCGCCACTTTCATCACGATTTGCCTTTGGTTATCGGTGGTCGGGGAGCTGGAAAAATTAAGACCGGGCGACATCTTAACCTGAAAGAAGAAACCCCGATGGCAAATCTGTTCCTTTCGTTGCTGGATAACATCGGGACTCCCGTTAGCGAATTCGGCGACAGCACCGGTAAACTGAATGGGCTTGCCTGAGCAATGAATGGACTACTTCGCCTGGCATGGAAGCATGCTCGTTTCCATCGCCTGCGTAGTTTGCTTCTGGTCTTGAGCCTGGGGATTGGTTTTTCGATTCCACTGGCAACCCGCTGGATGACGGCGGATTTACAGCAGATGCTTTCCGCGAGGGCAGAATCTACACCTCTACTTATGGGTAGCCCTGGGAGTCGTGTTGATCTGGCGTTGACTGCTCTTTATTTTCACAATCAAGAACAGCAAATTATTCCCTACAAGTTTTACGATGAATTCACGCAGTCTGAACTCGTGAATTCTATCCCGCTGCATCTGCAACATAGTGCTCAGTCTTATCCCATTGTTGGAACGACGCTGGATTACTTCTCGAAGCGAAATCTTTCTTTGCAGTCAGGCACAATGCCTCGCCGCCTGGGAGATTGCTTACTTGGCGAGAATGTTGCTACTCAGGTAAATTTGCATCCGGGGGACCAGCTACTCAGCGATGCAAAAGGTTTTTTGAATCCGGTTGGCGATTTACCATTGAAGATGCGAGTCACCGGAATTTTAGTTGCCAGTGATTCGCCTGATGACCAGGCTGTCTTTGTTGATATCAAAACGGCCTGGCTAATGGATGGAATTGCTCACGGTCATTTAGGGCAACTACAAGCCAGCCAGGAGCAGATACTTCAGCAAGACGAAGAGGCAGTCACCTTTGGCAAGAACGTGTTGAATTACATGGAAGTGACGGATGAGAATTTGAGTTCCTTTCATTTTCATGGCAATCAATCAACATTTCCGCTGACTGCAATTCTGATCTATCCGCTGGGAGAACGCGAAGGGATTCTGTGGGAAGGTCGACACCAGAATCGAACCGATCTTCTGGTTGTTGAACCATTAAAAGTTATCCAGGAATTGATTTCACTACTCATCAATATTCGTCAGGTGATTGATACCGTTGTGCTTGCACTGGGTATTGTTATGCTGATTCTGCTGTTATTGCTTGGTGGATTGTCTTTGCAATTGAGAAAAACGGAGATGGAAACTTTTCATGCGATGGGGGCATCACGTTTGATTCGAGTTCAACTGATCGGACTCGATTTCCTGTTACTGTTTGCAGCTTCTGTCCCCGTGGCGATCCTGCTCAGTTGGTTAACTGCATCAGTTGGTAAACCGCTACTATTTCAATTACTCATTTAACCCTCACCTAACTCCAGGAGCACAGATATTCCTGTCTGTGTGCATTGCTATAGGCCTCTCATGGAAATTCGCGAATTTGCGATGCGTGTTTTGCTGTCGGATCAGTTAGAACAAAAACTAATCTCTCCCGATGAAAACATGACAGATCTACAACCCGGCCCTGAATTACGGCCCATCGAACCGACACGGCCCGCCAACTTGCAATTTGCCGAACCACGTACTGCCCCTGCGATGCCCAAGTTTGTTTCATTTCAGCAGTCAGAACGCAGGGCGATTGCGCATCACATCATGGCAAACCATGAACTGCAAGCACTCGAAGTCATGGCCTGGACGTTGCTTGCGTTCCCGGATGCCCCCGCTGAATTACGGGCAGGCATGGTTCCGATCATGGCTGACGAACAACGCCACACACGCATGCATGCTGAACGAGCTGCGAAACTGGGGCTTAATTTTGGTGATCTTCCGGTGAATTGCTACATCTGGAAAAAGGCAATGTCGTTTGAAACCGTCATGCAATACATGGCTGGGTTGCCGCTCGTGTTCGAAGGAGCCAATCTGGATCTTTCCTTAGAATTCGCAGAAGCTTTCGAACAAGCGGGAGACAAACGCAGTGCTGCTTTAATGCGTGTGATTTACCACGATGAAATCGGGCATGTGAAATTTGGAGTCGAATGGCTGCGAAAACTGAAGCCGGCAGATCAATCAGAATGGGACGCCTGGCTCGAAAACTTGCACTGGCCGCTTCGCCCGGTCAAAGCTCGTGGCGAAGTCTTTCAACGCCAAGCCCGAGAAGAAGCTGGTATGACAGACGATTTTATCAACAAAATCGAAGCCTACATCGACTCCAAAGAAACCGACGACCGCCACTAATCTCACTCGGTTGGAGCACAGGCCCGAATCAATTGGATCGCAGGCTCGCATCGATGGGAGCACAGACATTCCTGTCTGTGTCGCCGCGTCCTTGCGTTTCAACTAACTCATTGAGAAACCAGTTGCTTCAGTAATTGGGCGATCATTTCCAATGCCTGCCACGAAATAGTGTGCATTCCGGGAAAGTCGTGGAAGGTTACATTCAGACCCGCATCTTTCAGTAAATCGCGTAAGTCTTCAGCCACTGCAAATGGAAGAACCGGGTCGATCGTGCCGTGTGCCTGTAGCACTGGCAAGCCTGCTCGATTCGGAGCTAATTCCTGCCACTGTTTTTTGCAGAGCAGAGTGCCAGAAAGAATACATAATCCAGCTGGCGATTGCTCGGCTCGCAGCGTGGCATCGGTGGTCAACATGGCTCCTTGAGAAAATCCTCCCAAGACAATCTTATTCAGATCACTGGATGAAATCGCCTGATACTCTGTCAGAAATTCCTGGAACTGTCCTCGGGCATCTGCCATGCCCGGCGGTTCGGATTCAGCCAATTCCTTGAAATCGTTCGTTTGCATCATTTCCTGTAATCGCTGCATATTGATGGGCCACCAGGCGCGACCGCCGGGCATTCCCAAGTCAGCCAAATCGTGCGGAGCTTCTGGAAACACAAACACGACATCTTTGGCAAAGCTATTATCAAGCGAAATCAGTTCATCAGCAATAGGAACTAAATCGGTACCGGGTGCACCGTATCCATGGCATAATATCAGACTCAACTTTGCCTGTTGAACATCACCAACAATCCGGCAATTCAAAGGACCAATCATTTCAGTTTGCATTATTTATTTCTTAAAGAGAAAATAGCTAGAATTTTAAAGGATGAAAAAGAGGCAGACTCCGCTGGTATCACAGTCGTCCCGAGCGGAAAATACCATAGATTAACCAGATGCCCAGAAAACTGGACATGACGTAAATGGGAATACTGAACCATTCGTTGGTTGATCCACTTCGCACGAGCAGGCTGGATGCAACAATCGAAGCTGAAACGACCAGACCAATCACAATGCGATTGCTGGAACGATCCAGTTCGGTCATCAAGTGATCCAACCCTGTGTGCTTCAGCTTAATTGTTGTCTCTTCTCGATTGAGCCTTTTGAGCATGGTCGTGAATTCGACCGGGATGTCGTGTGCGATACGACCAAACTCCTCNGCTTCATTTCGAAATTTCTCCCAAAGGTAGCCCGGTCTGTAACGGTCTCGAAGCAATCGCTTCACATACGGAACCATATGCTCTGCCAGATTGAACTCGGGATCAATCTTCCGTGCTGAGCCTTCCAGGTGGACAATGCCTCGAATCAGCAACATCAAATCACCAGGGCAGCGAATCCCGTGAGTTGAAAGAATGGAAATGAAATCGCTGAGCAGGTTCCCGATATCAACTTTATCCAGTGAATACCCATAATACGTTTCAACAAAATCACGGAAGTCCGAACGTAATAACCGCTCGTCAACTTCTCGGGAAGGACGTCCCAGTCGAAGGATAGTTCGCAAGCCTTTGCGTTCGTCTTTGGTTGCAATCGAAACAAACAGATCGATCAGTTGATCTCGCGTCGTTTCATCCAACGTGCCAACCATGCCGTAGTCGAGAAGGCAGATCGAGCCATCTTTCAAGATGCGAATGTTTCCGGGATGCGGATCTCCGTGAAAGAGACCGAACTCAAAAGCCTGTTTCAAGAAAATCCGGGCACCATTGGCTGCAATTTGTGTTTTTTGTTTACGAAGGAATTCGTTCGATTCGATTTCATCGACGCGATAACCTTCGATGTACTCCATCACGAGCACGTCTTCGGTACATAATTCTTCATAAACCTGCGGGACATAAAGCGAAGCATCGCGATGAAACAACCGGTCAAATTCTTGCAACGTTCGAGCTTCGCGTAGAAAGTTGAGTTCTCGACGGATTGATCGATCAAAGTTACGGACCAAGCCAATCGGATCAATGATTTCAGCTTCGGGCACATGCCGATGGATTAAGATCGCCAATTCTGCCATTAATGCCAAATCTCGCTCGACATCATGAACGGCTTTGGGGCGGCGGATTTTGACAACCACTTGCTGACCACCAGGCAGCTTCGCTTTATGAACTTGCCCCAACGATCCCGAAGCGAGTGGTTCGCGGTCGAACTGAGAAAACTTATCTTCCAGTGAGGCTCCTAATGCCTTTTCGACAATAGAAACCGCAACATCAGAATCGAACTGGGGAACATGTTCCTGAAGTTTGCTCAGTTCATCAATAATATCAATTGGTATCAAATCGGGACGCGTACTGAGAATCTGACCAAACTTGATGAATGTGGGGCCAAGAGTTTCCAAAGAAAGCCGCACTCTTTCGCCTCGGGTCAGGGAGCGAGTATCAGCTTCGGAATGCTTTAATAATTTACGTCGCCCCCAATTTAGATATTTCCCCAGTCCGATGCGTTCTACGACATCACCGAAGCCGTGATTAATTAACACAGCTGCGATTTCGCTTGTGCGACGCAGATTTTTCAGAAATCGAAGAGGATGATGTACTTCCAAGGACTCGATCCGTATTTATTTTGTAAGTTGCTGACTGAGCTTTGAAGTGATACGCAGCAAAACGTATACTGCTGAGCCGTTACCATATGATTTTACTTTCCGGGAGCACCAGAAGCGAGCCTGTACAATGATCAGAACGGTCTCTTGGTCATAATTTTGACCTCCGAGGCAGACTCGTTCGCACTTTATTGGTAAGCAGCTACAATCAGCCGCGTCGATCTTAACAGTTTCATAATAGCTTCCTCAAAACGAGGAGCATTTCAGCTCGGTTCGTGTGATGCAAATAATTACGGATATCAAGCAGATTTCTGCATTTCAAGGGAGCTTGTTGTCGATTGGGAACTTTGATGGAGTTCACCTGGGACATCAGGCGATGCTGCGTCAATTGCAAACTCAGGCTCAACAGAACAACGTGCAGTCTGTCGCGATGACATTCGACCCGCCGCCGGTTGCGTTGATTTCGCCGCATCGAGTACCGCCCCGGTTGAGCACAATTGCTCGCAAAGCCGAGCTGATATCGAAAATTGGCATCGATTGCCTGTTTGTTTATTCCACAAATACCGAGTTTCTGAATCTCTCCGCAGAAGAATTTTTTCAGCAAATTGTCGTGCAGCAGTTTCATGCTTCGGGAATGGTCGAGGGAGAAAACTTCTTCTTTGGAGCAAAACGCCAGGGGAACATTGAACTGCTCGAACAATTCACTTCGCAGCAAGGGATTTCCCTGGATGTGCTCGCAGCTGTCAGCTCCGCTGGGACAATGATCTCTTCTACGCGGATTCGTCATCTTATTTCTGAAGGCGAAATCGATGAAGCCATTGAATGTTTAGGACATCCTTACCGGCTCAGTGGCCTTGTTGTTTCTGGCGATCAACGCGGGAGAACACTCGGTTTTCCGACAGCGAATCTGACTGGGATCAAAACGCTGATTCCGGGAGATGGAGTTTATGCAGGAAGCTGCACTCATCACGGCAAGCAATATGCAGCGGCGATCAATATTGGCGGGAATCCGACATTTACCAAGGACGAACAAAAGATCGAAGTTCATCTGATTGGGTTGGATGAAGATCTTTATCAGCAGGAACTTTCAGTTGACCTGCTGGCTCGTTGCCGGGATGTCAAGCAATTCAAAAGCAGCGAAGAGTTGCAAGAGCAACTTGAAAAAGATATCCAAACCGTTCAGCAAATAGTTGCTCTGTCTTGAATGGAATCAGTTCGGGGCAGGTTACCGTTCTGGAGGAACGGACCTTGGACCTCTGGGCCGATCTCCATTGGAGTTCGAGCCACGTCCAGGCCCCCTGTTTCCAAACATTAATTTACGCAAGATGGGATCCATAAGCTTAGCATCGGAGAATACACTTTCTTTGCGAGAAGCATCCCAGATATAAAACCATTTCAATGCTTCAGCAGAATAAGAAGCAGGGCTATCGAGTAAGGCTGCCTGTTTGGATGTATCGAGCTTACTGAAGAAGGTCATCAGGTTATTGTCTGTGACCGGGTGCTGGCTTTCGTATTGTTGTATTTCGTAAATCATTAAACTTCGAATCAGTATTTTCCGAAAGGCAATGCGTTTTCGAAACCCGTTGTTTTGAGAGGTATTTCCGGGTGAGTTTTCGGTTTTATTTCCAAAGTTCTTCTTTCTCATGATGATGCGATTGGCATTGGGGACATCAACCAGCTTGAGCGTGATCCCCTGGTTTTCCAACGAAGAAAAAACCGCATCAGAAGGCCAATAGTCTCGTGGATTATTCGATTGATCAATGGATGCTTTCAGGATTTTAAACATTCGCTTGATTCCCTGAAGAGTTTCAGAATCGATTGTTTTTTTATGGGTAACACTTAACTGATCGTACAGGACCTCATTAATGAATGTATTTAATTGTGCTTCAGATAAAATATACAGATTTTCGAAATTGAAGGCTTCCTCAGGCCTGAGAAAAGAGTTCAAAGTTCGGTAAGAGGAACTCTGGTTTCTACTTTCTTGCAGGATGATCCTGGCANTCAGCCCGGGTAGTCTTTGCTCTTTGACTTTTTGTTGTGATTCTAGAATTGCTTCGACATCTGCAATTTTTGCGGCGGGCTCAGTTCTTGTCCGTAACGCTTGTCGGTGAAACGGAGACAGTGTGTTGAGCCAGTTATTGTAGTCTTCCAGTAATGGTGTCAGGGCGTGACTTTCAACCTCGTAATGCATTTCCCAGTAACGCATCTTTTCTGCTTGGGAAAGTGCCAGATAAGCATCTAGATTTCGTTCGATAGATGCTCGTTTGTGTCGGGGCAAGTTCGAGATCTCATCTGTAATCTGTCGAACTCTTTTTGTGCTCATCTGTGGCCCCAATGATGCGCCACAGATTCCAATGATCATTGCCAACGCGGCTACAAAACCCCAGAAATTCGGTGTCTGACTTAACATCGATGCCGTTTGAGGTTTATTCATGGCTGACTCCTTCGGCTTGATTGGAATCATGCTCAGACCACTTCGTACTTTTTTGTAACTGGCTTAAAAATTCAGTGGATCCGATTTCCTGATAACTGTCAAAGTATTCCAATAAAGGATATTCATGAATTAATGTNTCGGCTCGAGATGGAGGAACTGATCGAGCAACAAGAAACCCGACCATTCCACAGCACAGCACTAAACTCCAGCCTATTGCAAATTTGCCGTATTTTGTTGCTTGTTGAAACCATGCTTGCTCACTTAAGGGAACGACATGTTCTTCCATTTTTAGCGTCGCAAGAGTTTTTTCTGCAAAATCGGTTGGTGCATTTGCCCGCGGAAGCTCATCAAGAAGTTCCCAGGCAGTTGCCAACGATTCCATGTCGTGTCGGGCCACTTCGTTGCTGGCAAGCAATTGCTCAATGCTACGCGTTTCGTCATCATTCAACTCACCATCTAAATAGGCGACGAATTCCGAACGTTGAGTTGCGGTTAATCGTACGAGTTTGTCGACCATAATGGACGCTAACTAAAAAATATGGTAGAGATTAGTTGAGAACTGAGATGAATCTGTAAGCCAAGGGCTAACGTATTCGGTTAGTCTGTTGTGTTACATTTTCACATACTTTTCGAGATGATCTTTCAGATTCTCTCTGGCTCGTGACAAAAGTGACTTCACTGCTGAAGGGCTTAGCTCCAGTGTTGCTGCAATGTCTGCATAACTCATGTCTTCAAATTTGTTGAGCAGCATCGCAACGTGTTGATTTTCGTTGAGTGTTTCCATCGCCTGGTTAACGATACTTAACAACTCAGCTTTGTCGTACATTCTGGCTGGCATCAACGCCGACTTTTCTGGGACATTCTGAACTGGCGTTCGAGTACTTTGCGGGCCGGTTTCGCCGCTGGCAAATTGGACTTCTTTCCGTCTACCTTTTGATCGTTTTGTGTTACTGGCTAAATTATTGGCGATACGAAACAACCAGGTAGAAAACTTGGCTTGAGGCTCGNAACCGTTTCTGGCACGGTAAATTCGCATGAACGTTTCTTGTGCTAAATCCTCTGCTGCATCCTGATTGCCTAGTATGTGCGAAAAAATACCGATCACTCGATCCTGGTACTGCTCGACCAATTCCGAAAACGCTTCCTCGCTTCCCTCTTTCACGAGCAGCATTAACTGTACGTCAGGGTCGCTTAGATAAGGGTTGTTATTGATTTGAGATGTTGCCACTTCAACCATTTCCGTGTGATGATAATTCGTATTGTACGACAACCAATGCCTTTACATTGTCTGATTCACGATGAATCGAAAGAACTGTTGAGAGTAACACAACTCAACATGGGAAATCGCGACAAACCATCTCGCCTGATTAAACACCAACGCCACGACGAGGTTTCGTTGTTTTTTGTGTCCTTAATCCTCAGACGATTTAATTGTAAGAATTTGGTCCTGTGGCTATCTTCGCATGTTCGTGGTGTTTAATACAAGCCTATCTTTGTGCAAAGCGTTGAAGAAAATGGCTGGTTATGTCAAAATTCATTGAATGAGATATCCAATCCCTCTAAAACATGGTTATGTTTCTCTCGGCATTGTGATAGCACAACACGGAATCAACTGATTCACCCCACAATTTAAAGCCTGATAAGGCTGTAGGACAAATTCTTTATGTCGATATCCACATTGCCCTTGAGCTATTGCTGTAATGTGCACCCTTCCAGTACCACTGAGGAATTATTACAGATTCTCTCTGAAAAGACAGCCCATGTGCAGGAATTAACGAATCAGCCCATTGCAGCCGGGCTTTGGTTGGCAGATACAGTCACGCGAGAACTGACTCAATCAGCTGCTTCGTTAGAGTCTCTCAAAGAGAAACTGTCTCAACTTCAGTTACCTTGTTATACATTAAACGCGTTCCCTTATGGGAATTTTCACACCGAACGCGTCAAAGAGCAAGTGTATCTTCCCGATTGGGCATCTACGGATCGGCTCGATTACACGGTTCGCTGTGCAAAACTACTGGCTGAGATTCTTCCCGAAGGCGTCGAGGGGAGTATTTCCACGGTCCCGCTGGGCTTCAAAGAATTGTGCACCGATTCCGATTTTATGACACGCAGCTGCGATCAACTGATCGAACTGGCTCGACAATTAGATCAATTACACGATCAGACCGGACGTGTCATTCGATTAGCCATTGAGCCAGAACCGCTTTGTGTGATTGAAACCACAGCTGAAGCGGTTTCTTTTTTTGAGCAACTCCGTCAGCGAGCACAATCCGTTCAAGCAGAGCAGGTTGTCAATACGCACCTTGGCTTGTGTTACGATATTTGTCATCAGGCAGTCGAATACGAAGATGTCAGCGAGTCGATCCAAACACTGGAATCAAACGAGATTCGAATCAATAAAGTGCATATTACGTGTGCCATCGAGTTAAGAAATCCTGCATCCAATGTGGAAGGGCGAGAATTCTTAGCTCAGTTTGCAGAGCCAAGGTATTTGCATCAAACATTTACGAAACTAACAACCGGAAGTTCTGATTCCGGGATTCAGCACACCACAGACCTGACACCTGAATTTGCACTTTCCCCTCCACAAAACTGGTTGGATGCACCATCTTGGCGAATTCATTTTCATGTCCCGGTACATGCCGATTCCATGGGGCCACTGGGCACAACGCGGGCCTCGCTAATTCAAGCTATGCAATCCGTTAAGCAGTTAAGTTATGCCCCGCATTTGGAAGTTGAAACATACACCTGGAATGTCATGCCCGGCGAAACTCCTACCGATGTTTGCCAAGGGTTAGCAGAAGAAATGCGTTCCACTTACAAGCTGCTGCAACAACTATAATATTGTTTTCTCAGGCGAGCCGGGGGTGTCAATCCCATGGTATGATGGCAAAAGAATAAGGCATACTAGTTTCTGAGTTTTTGAGATAACATTCAATCGAGACATAACCAGGATCAGTCAAATGAATACCAAAACAGAACAGTCCACGGGTTCTCTTAATAATGATCGCTTACTCAGCATCGATGCGCTGCGTGGTTTCGATATGTTCTGGATTGCGGGCGGCGGAGCGGTCATTCATCAGGCGGCTGAACTGAGTCGGTGGGATTGGTTAGTGTTAATTTCCAGTCAAATGGAGCATCCCCAATGGCACGGTTTTACATTTTATGATCTGATTTTTCCACTGTTTCTGTTTATCGCTGGGGTTTCGATGCCGTTCTCTTTTGAGAAACGCATGCGTCGTGGCGACAGTAANTCCAAACTTTACAAACACGTTGTTANTCGTGGTCTGGTATTGGTTCTGTTGGGATTGATACATAACGGGCTTCTCAAGTTTGAATGGGAATCTCTTCGATGTGCCAGTGTCCTGGGGAGAATAGGACTTGCGTATTTGTTTGCAGGATTGATTGTTCTCAATACTGGATTTCGAGGGCGAATCATTTGGTTTGCTGGACTACTCATTGCCTACTGGGCAGCTCTGGAATTTATTCCGGTCCCAGGTTTTGGGGCAGGGGATCTCAGTCCCGGGCATACCTTAACTGATTACATAGACCGTATGCTTCTGCCGGGCACTCTGTATCAGGGAGACCGCGATCCCGAAGGAATACTTGGTATCGTGCCTGCAATCGCGACTGCACTTTCAGGAGTGATGGCTGGGCAACTTTTGAAAATGGAGAATCGAAGCAGTTTGTTCAAAGTCGCGGTAATGGTGGTCTTGGGGCTTTGCTCTCTTGGCTTGGCTCATTTATGGAATACAAGTTTTCCGATCAACAAAAATCTGTGGTCCAGTTCTTTTGTCTTAAACTGCACCGGTTACAGCCTGCTGATTCTCTCGCTGTTTTATCTGGTCATTGACGTTTGGAAACTCCGTAAATGGTCCTTCTTCTTTGTTGTCATTGGCAGCAATTCCATCCTGATTTACATGGCTCCTCAATTCATCAATTTCGGATACACAGCCAACGCAATCTTCGGTGGCTCCCTTGAACACGCTGGTGAATACACAGGGCTGCTGACTGCGGTCTGCGTGCTGGCGGTTCAATGGTCGATGCTTTATCTGTGCTACAGATATAAGATCTTTCTAAAGGTTTAATAGGCGAGCCGGGGGTGTTAACCCCCTGGTTTCTGTGTTGTGCCATAACCCTAAATCAGCAATTTCAATCGTGAACATAAACAACAATCGACAGTAATCAGGGCCATCACTGGCCCGGCTCGCTTGGGCAGACAATTTCAAGATTCAATATGGATTACCTCTCTCGTAACAAAGCTGCATATGATCGTTTGGCAAAAGATGGATCGGTCTTTGCCCGCTGCGCTACCGATCAAGAATGTCAGCGACCGTTGGCAACGCTCGACTCTCGTGGCTGGCTACCTAATTCTGTGATGGGAATGAAAGTTCTTTGCTTAGCTGCGGGAGGCGGTTGGCAGGCGATCTTGTATGCAGCTGCTGGAGCCGAGGTTACGGTTGTGGATCTCAGCCCCGAAATGTTAGCGTTGGATCATCGAGAAGCAAAACGTCGTGGCTATTCGCTGCGTTTGCTTGAAACTTCCATGGACGACCTCAATGAACTGGCAGACGAAGTCTTCGATATTGTCCATCACCCGGTGAGCACGTGTTACGTCCCTGAAGTTGCTCCCGTGTTTGCTGAAATTGGTCGCGTCTTAAAGCCAGGCGGCATCTACATCTCTCAGCACAAGCAGCCGATCAGTCTGCAAATTACCGAGCGAGATTCCCAGGATCGATATATCATCGGCTTAGAATACTACCGCCAAGGCCCGCTGCCTCGTGTGGAAGATCAATCGTATCGAGAACCCGGTGCAATGGAGTATCTGCATCGCACCGAAGAAATCTTGGGTGGCATCTGCGAAGCAGGCATGTCGATCGAAGCATTCTGCGAACCAAAACGAGCCGTCAAAAATGCCACTCCCGGCGACTTCCGCCACCGAGGCAACTACGTCTCCCCCTACTTCCGCATCAAAGCCCGCAAGCAGGACAGCGACCCACAAATAAGATCCGCCACACCCAACATCTGGACCCCTTAATCTTCGCCACTAAGGTAGGTATAAGATATACGCCCAGAGTGAAGTTCCCCAAAGTGTGTGGCGATGGCGGGGACATTCGGTCAAGTAGAAAGGGGACGACTGGCCTTCATGCTTGATTGTTGTGGAGTTCATTCTTAATGAGCATCTGTAGCTCTGTGATGAAGCTTCCGAAATCATGTTCGGAAACCACAGGATTGATTCGATCAAGGGGTGGCTGGGGCGCCAATCGATTGCTGAGTTGTACTTGTAGCTC
>JAESQE010000101.1 GCA_016765335.1 Planctomycetaceae bacterium | reverse complement strand
ACCAAAACAGAGCCGGATGGCCGAATGTTCCCCACGACCGATGACTCAGCGACCATTGTCAATTGTTTGCAAGGCTCGGCCCAGGACGCTGGAGNNGTGATTCGTNTTCGANCCAACGTGTCGGCGATTCGTAAAANNGACTCGATATTCTTCGTNACTNTGCAATCTGGCGAATCAATTCAAGCGGACCGAATTCTCCTGGCGACCGGCGGCAGCCGAGCCGGTTTCGAATTGACCAGTAGCCTCGGGCATCAAATCGTTCCGCCGGTGCCCTCGTTGTTCACATTCAAAGTTAACGATCCTCGGATCAAAGACTTGCCAGGGGTTGCGGTGGAACACGTTGTTTGCCAGTTGGTCACCGACTCGAAAACATTTAGCCAATCTGGACCGATACTCGTAACGCATTGGGGACTGAGTGGTCCTGCGGTTTTGAAATTGTCCGCGTGGGCTGCACGGGAACTGCACGATTCGAATTATAACGCCAAACTGCGAATAAACTGGCTCTCGGGATCCAGTGCCGACCAAATTCGCGAGCAACTTCATTCATTCAAAGCATCTAATTCCAGGAAGACAGTCGATGCTTTGTGTCCCTGGCAGTTCCCCAAACGGTTATGGAAATCGCTTGTCGATCACGCCGTCGGTCAGCAACCAATTCGATGGGCTGAGCTTTCAAAAAAGGCAACGCAGATGCTCGTGACAGAATTATCTGCCGGCGAATTCCAAGTGGCAGGCAAGGGCGTCTTCAAAGAAGAGTTCGTAACTTGTGGTGGCGTGGACCTGAAAGAAGTCAATTTCCGAACGATGGAAAGTCGAGTTTTCCCGGGCCTCTATTTCGCGGGCGAAGTGCTGGATATCGACGGGGTTACGGGCGGCTTTAATTTTCAGAACGCGTGGACAACAGCGTGGATTGCCGGCAACTCGATGTAGCAAGCTTTTGTAGTTTTGTCAGGAGGCAACGCAATTCCCCAAGAGAAAATCGGGATACCAAATGTAGGGTGGCGTGCTTGCACCCACCTTCGTGTGCCTGTTAATTCTCCCAAACCAAAACACTGAGGATGTAGCGGGCGGAACCACCCCAGATTCACAGAATCTCCCTCGGCGATCAGTTGATCGCAAGTGATGCCAATCACCATCCTCTGGGGGGCAAGTTGCCGGGAATCCAAATAGAAAGCAATATCANAAAAGCAACAACCTGCTCCCCNCTCACCTCGCTTTGGTTCGGTTCGTGGAAAGTTATTTGTTAATCGAATAGGATAACCAGTCAACAAAAACACCGGTCTGAATGTTAGGCTACAAAGTTGGAAAGTTAGAGTTATAAGCATGGAAAATACGACTCTAGAAAAATTACAGCANTTAAAAAGTTATGAATTTCACAAACTCTGCGATGAGTTACTCCCAAGATTGGATGCAAAGTATTTTTCCCTCAGGCCGTATGGTCGAAATAACCGCGGTGATAACATCAAGGGCCAACCTGATTCGTACATTGGCAATACAGCTAAAACTTGCAACATTGCTATTCAGTACACAGTTCAGAAAAAGGACTGGTGGTCCAAAGCTATTGAAGATGTTAAAGATGCCAAGAAAGGTTGTCCCGGTGCCGAGGAAATAGTACTTGCCCTTCCCCTCGATGTGAATCGAGACAAAATACCGAAAGGCAAGTATGAAAACTGGNTTGATTTGGCTAGTACCGAAGCGGCACCAGCCAAGCTGAGTCTATTTGATGGACCCACACTGGTTCAACAGCTTGATGGAGCCAGCCAAGATTTAAGAAAGGAATATCTGGATGTTCCTTTTTCACGCCTCTCTTGGTATTCAATTCTATCCAGTAGTCGAAAAGCAAGTTCAACCACACTTGACCGCCTCCGCTCAACTAAACGTTATGATGCAAAATGTTATGTGGAGCGAGAAGCTGACACTCAATTGTTCAAAATGTGGCAAAACGGACTACGGAATGTTTCAGATCGATCTCAGGAACGCCAGGGCCGAACGTTTATCCCTTTGATTGCTGATTCTGGAATCGGTAAAACGAGCCTTTTCGCCCACTTTGTTGAAAAGAATTCGTCTAATGTACCTGTCCTATTTCTCCTGGCCCGTGATCTTTCTTTTAATCANGATGACTCCTTGATNCGTAAAGTAATTGAGCAGCTTCAAGGCTCGATGGATATCAAATTGAGAGATGCCGAAGAAGCTCACTTGGCTGATATACTGAAAGGGAAAACCCCATTAACGGTCATACTTGATGGACTTGACGAAACAGCAAATCCAAGTCATGTCAAGAACGTGATTGGTACTTGGCTAAGGTCAAAATTAGGAGAGGTGTCCGTTTTGATTACTTCTTCACGACCCGAGTTCTGGCGAACTTGCAAAGACTCGACATGGGCAACGCGTATTCTTCAAATAGAGGATCATTCTAATACTAAGAAATTGCTTCGGCACAAGCAGGAGCTTGGAAACCTTGACCCCATACAGGGAATCAATCTACCAGGCAAGCTCTCTTCGCAAGAAGCTTTGAAAACATGGCAATTGGCTGGTTGCTCTGAACCGGACTGGTGGAACCTAAATGCCGAGATTCGTCAGGAACTTGCACATCCATTTACCATGAAGACTACGTTGGATCTTCTTGAGGGGGGAACTGATATTAGTAATTTGCGTACAAGGACTGATATTTTAACCCTATCAATCCAGAGTCGACTGCAAAGTGTGGAAGATCAAACAACATTAAGAATTAGCGAATCGCATTTCCGAGATTGCCTTAGATTGATTGCAAAGGCAATTGATGAGAGTAGCGATACTTGGATTTCTGTAGACAGCATAATCGAGGTGCCAAGGTTTGATCAAACTCATCCGCCGGGGCCAGTCGTAGAAAAATTAATTACAGCAAATATACTGGAAACGCACCCAGAACGCCACGACCACCTTCGTTTTTCATTTGAAGCAGTTCACGATTACTTCCTCGCTGAATCTATCATCACGCAGATCGAATCAGGCCCAGAGGCTATTGTAAATTCCGTTGCAGCTCTATCGTTCTCTAAGGCAATCACTCGACTTGAACGCATCGGTCAGCAGATCACAGACAAGCCAATTCGTAATGAGTTTGTAAAAGCATTAGCTGAGCGTGACGCTCCAATGGCTGCTGTGGTTATCAGAAGTGATATTGCCGTATATTCAGTTGACTGTCGAAAATTTATTGTGGAAAAACTTGCTGAGATGCTGAATTCCCGCATGATTGCCAAACAAAAACTGGCGACTCAACTTTTAGGCCGTATGAAATGTCCGGAGGCTGCGCAGGCTATTGAAAATCATTGGCTGAAAAACAAACCAAGTAAGAACATTTGGACAACAGTTTCCTTTGCTGTGATATCGCACGGAATTGTCTCACTCATTCCACGCTTGTTTGAGACATGGTGGTTTACCAGAGATTATTTTTTCATAAATCTGCGATTTGAATTGTTGGGCAGCACAGAAGAATTCCAAGAAGAATTAATAGAGCATGCGAGGAAGAAGGCATCACTGGAAAATGAGGAAGCATCCTACCGGAAAGCAATCACCGTATTAGCATACTTGGCTAGTGACTTTGCAGTGGAGGCAATCCGCAAAAAAGCAACTGAACCATTTCCGGCGCATTATGAATGTTCAAGCCTCCTTGTCTTTGGATCGAAATCTGCCGTTAAACTGTATTCTGAATTTGTTGAACAATATGTTCAGAAGAAAACACAGACAGAAAATTATGACGAAGNCGTAAGGCATCAGTTTAGCATTGAACCTCAATTTGAATTAAAAAGTTTTGCCACGGCAGAACTAGAGGCATTTGCAGTGGACTTGGTAAATTCGAGTGATGAGTGTTCTTTTAGAGTTGGTTGCAAATTAGCTTATTTTCTTGGCTCGGANAATTTACAACTTCTTGTATTTAGGAAATGGAATGATGATCCTTTTTATTTTGACAACNGACATGAGCAAGGAAGACAATTAGGAGCCGACAAATGGCTTGAATGGTGGAATCTATGTGTAACGAAAAACCAGACGAATCTGCTTATCAGTATGGCGAGTGAATTACGGGACACACGAGTTGAAGATAAGTTAATAGAGTGCCTTGTGAGATCTGATAATGCAGATAAATCTGCCAAGTCTCTTGCAGAGATGGGAAGCCTTCGGTCATGTCCAATACTGAAAGATCTATTAATAAAGGACAATACAGACGATGGAAAAATGACATGGAATAAGCACATGGCATATATTTCATTAGCCAAATTACGTGATCCTTTTTGCGTTGATGTCATGGTCAAGTATCTAGAAAGTGAAGAAGGGATAAAAGATTTCGAAGGTTGCATTGGACTTGCTGCGATTGGAACGGAAGAAGCAAAAAAAGCATTACTGACATTAAGAAGACAGCCCGACGAGTCTTACGTAAAGGGACTGATTTATCATGGTAGTCGTGAATGTATTGAGAAAGCAATTGATATTGCAAAGCAAAACAATCACAAAGCCGGCTGGTTACTTCGGAACTGCCAATCATGCTTCACTCGTTTAGATGGCTGGGAAAGAGGCAAGTATCGAACTGATGTTGACTTAGAACCATTATTAAAATTTGTTGAAGAATCAGATCGACCAGATGCTGATTTTAATTATATTCGTTGTTTGTTAGACGACGTAGATTCGGTTACTGTCCGAAAATATTTACGGGGATGGTACGCTTTACGCGATGGCCCCAATGAAGCTGATATTGAATTACCCAATAATGCAAAGCTATCTAATACCGCTTTTCGATCTTTGGCTGACCGAGGTGATGAGTCAGTTCTAGGTGAGTTTCTGACAGAAAAAATTGAGCACCTAATAGGATATGAACTCAACGAGTGGGATATTGAAGGACTTAGTAATTTTAACCGCAATGCATTGCGTGATCTACTTCTCGACAAGCTTCAATCAGACATAGCAAATCGTGAACGAGCCGTGTTTTTGGAATTCATTGGGCATTTTGGAGACCCGGAAGATGTTGCGGTATTAGATGATTGGATCGAAGTGGAGAATGATCAAATCGCAAATGCAGCTTTTGACGCTAAGCTGAGATTGACCGATCCGTTACGCCTTACTACGAATTGGTGAATTTTCAATGTTTCACCCGCGGGTGGCCTGACCACTAAGAGCGGCCGGGCAACCCCGCTTAAAGCTCGATGTGTTCGATTTCCATTGTTTCTAGATCGACAATTGCAAATGTAAATATTGGTGCCCGGTACATGGCTCCGGGGTTTAGCACGATTGTGTTGCCAACTGTGTGGTGTTCTTTGACGTGGGTATGACCGTAACACACCAGGTCGTAATCGCCGGAATGTTTTGCTTCATGGAAGCGGTGTTCTTCATGGCTATGTAGTAACGCGATGCGTTTTCCTCCCAAAGAAAGGTCGCCAAACATGCCTTCCCAATGTTGTTGATGCGAATTCACAACTTGANCCAGCTGGTCGGGGTAATCGCAATTGCCTGAAACAAAGTGTGTTGGCCATTGTTCGAACTGAGCGACAACTTCTGATCCGCCGACATCGCCACAATGGAGAATTTGCTCGACGTTTAATTGTTCGAGTTTTTCTACTGCTGCCTGTGTATTGGCTGCATGTCCGTGCGTGTCGCTGATGACTCCGATTTTCATAATCACGAATTCCTGTAAATGATATTACTTCTTGTTTGAATCCCAGAGATCTTTGATGCGGTTTGAGTTTAAAGAAATTCAAAAACCCCCACTAACTCCCCCTTCGTAAGGGGGAGAACTTTTATTGCCCCCTCTTCCTCCCATGAAGCATTTTCGCCAGCTTTATTTTTGCCAATATTCTCCATCAGGGAAGCTCGCTTTTTGAATTGATTCTTCGAACATGGTGATGCTGTAACCGGGGGCAGTCGGGACTTGGTAGCGACCGTTTTTAATCACAATCGGATTCAGAAAATGTTCGT
>JAESQE010000100.1 GCA_016765335.1 Planctomycetaceae bacterium | reverse complement strand
ATACCAGCGGGCAGATATGAGATTAAATTCAGGACTGAGGGTGGGTTTCATGCGAGATACGGCAACAAGTACCCAAAAACGCACAAGGGGATGTTATGAGTTATTGAATCTTTCGATCAAGCTGGAAACTTGTTTGGCATCAAGCGATTACTCCAAAGCATTAATCGCAATCGCGAGAATTCTATCCAGAGTAAATTGTCTCATTTACGAGACTGCGTCATCTCTTTCCGCGGAGGGAAACCTGCCAAAGATGATTTGACTGCCATTCTGATTGAAAGCCATTCTGTTTCCTGAACGCTTGCCATGCAAGATGACTCGGCATTTGAGAACAATCAGAACTTCCCTGGTTTCATCCCACTTTGTCCTGGCGGTTATCCTGTCGGTGGTGCAGCAAATTGGCGATCTGCATTTCTGCCTGGTGCTTATCAAGGAACTCATGTCAATACCTCGAAGGTTGATCCGACCAAGCTGATCGATCATGTCCATAATACTCGATTGACAGATTGGGAACAGAAGGATCAATTCGATCTGTTGCAGTCGATCAATTCCAGGCATCTTTCTGACCGACCGGGTGAAGCCTCCCAGGAAGCACGAATCCGATCATTTGAACTTGCGTATCGAATGCAAATTCAAGCCACAGATGCATTTGATGTTCAGAAAGAACCGAAACATATTCAAGAAAGGTATGGCAAGGAGCCACAGAATCGTCAATTACTAATGGGAAAGCGTCTTGCAAGAACGCGGAGTCTGATTTGTGCAAACGTGGCATGGCAGCGGGCAGCTGTGGGATAGCCATAACAATATCAAAGGTGCTCACCGCGCGGTTGCCGCAAAGAATTCAAAAGCTCCTGCTTCCACCACACAAATGATTGAGACAAAGAAGCCTGCAAGGATTAACTCATCATCTGGCCACAATCCTGAAACTCATAGAAAAGAATGGGACAACTTTTCAACTTGCATCTGGCAATGCGTTGGGCGAAACAGTACGCTGAAACAGTACAAAACAGGCTAAATTCAGGGCTTTGTTGGTCAATTATTACCATCGGGGTGAAATTGATTATAACGATTATTCTCGATATCACTTCTCACTGAACAGATGCAAGCACTGTTTTGGAAATTATATCGATACTTTTTGCTAAAAGCAGTGTTGGATCGTTAGTGAATCATGCTCATCTTTTAAGATGGTTGTGCGCAGTAAGCCACGACAAACACTCATGGGTACACTAAAGTATACTGTTTCGAGAGTGGGATTATTTGTATGAAATTTCGAATTCCTCAAGTCAATCAACGTAACAATTTCTATGTTGTAATCGCGATTGTGTTTTGCCTCGGTTTACTCAGCGGCTCCGCACAGGCTCAGCGTGGGCAAAGATTTGGCGGAGGTGGACGGACAGGCTTTACATTCCGCTCACCACAATCTCACTTGTTGCGTGCTCTTCGCATGGAGCAACTTGCAGAAGAGTTGAAACTCACCCCAGAGCAAACCGAAAAACTCAAGACGGTAAGCGAATCAGCGAATCCTAGTCCAGAAATGTTTGAGTTTATTAGTCGAATGCGTGCAGCTCAAACGGATGAGGAAAAAGAAAAGATTCGAGCCGAGATTTCTAAATATGTAACTCAAAAGAGTCAAGAGATTGAAAAGAAGATTCAGGAATTACTTTCTAAAGAGCAATTCACTCGACTGAATCAGGTTGGTCTTCAATTGTCTGGTACACGAACCTTACTGAGTGATCAGATTATAACACAGTTAAAAATATCGGAAGATCAAAAAACTAAGATACAAGAAACCATGGAAGCAGGACGAATGGATCGCCGGGAGTTTTTCAGACTTCCTGAAGAAGAACAAATTAAACAGCGACAGGAATCAGAAGCGAAAGTCTTTGCACTATTATCTGAAGAACAGAATAAACAATGGCGTGAGTTACTGGGGACTCCCCTGGCAGCAACCGATGGAAAAGGTCCAGAACAAAATAAACCGAGGTCTTCTCCCCAGGTAGTAAATACAGAACCGGGCAAGCCTGCGGTCATGACGCCACAGGATTCCCCTGCCCTGCCTGCCGATGTCGAGTCTCTGCTTACCGAACTGCAACCAGCGCCTGCAAGTTCAGATACTGAAGAAGCCGGCCCTGCAACATTAGATTTCGGCACGCAGGATTTAAGTGAAATCACAGCCACTCAGAAACCTGTTCAAAGCATGACTTTCAATTTCAAAAAAGCACCTTGGGACGATGTGCTTCGTCTTTTTGCTCTTACATCCGGGTTGACTCTCGACTTGAAAGTTTCGCCTCCAGGCACATTCAACTATTTTGATCGACGGGCACATACTCCGACCGAAGCCCTTGATGTCCTCAATGGATATTTGATTCAACGAGGATTCATCATTGTCAAACAAGATCGTTTTTTGATCGTGGATGATATTGCCAATGGAGTTCCGCCGAATCTTGTCCCGACAGTAAATCCTAAAGATTTAAGTAAACTAGGCCGCAATGATTTAGTACGTGTTGTTTTTTCGGTTGGCACATTAGATGCATCGACAATGGTTGAAGATGTCCAAAGCCTTCTTGGCCCCCAAGGCTCTGCGATTGCGTTGGGAAAATCGAACCAACTCGTTGTCACCGGGTTAGTGCAAAACATTCAGCGGATCGAAGAGACTTTAATCAATGCAAAACTTCCAACGGGTGAGCAAGATATTGTTTTTGATGCATTTCAGCTTCGCTTCTTACCGGCTGATGAAGCAGAAATTACAGTTCGAGCATTGCTGGGTGTCTCAGCAACTTTAGGTGACCAAGGTGGTTCAAGCAGTTCGGGCAGATCAAGTGGATCGTCTTCAGATGATCGTCGGCGCCAATTTATGGAAATGGTAATGCGAAGCCGAGGTGGTGGAGGCCCTCCCAGTAGAGGCTCATCTAGTTCCAGTTCAAGTAAGACAACTGATTCGGAGACAAAAATTCGTATCGCAGTTGACCATCGCTCTAACTCGTTACTGATTACAGCACGACCAGCGGAATTAGAAATTGTTCGCCAGGCATTGGAAACGATTGACCTGCCGCCAAGCGATCATAGCGAACTGGGAAATGGTGATAGTCAAAAGACAGAATTACGAGTTTATGAAATTAAAAATGCGGATCTGAATAAAATTGTGGAAACACTCACTGCGATGGTCCCTGGAATTCTTGTTAACCCTGATACAAGAGCAGCTGTTCTACACATTGTGGCTTCGCCCAGCCGTCACGAAGAAGTCGCTGATTTAATCCGTCTGCTAGGCGGAAAAATGAATGCAAACACTGTTGCAGCAATCCCGCTGGTTCATCTCGACGCATTAACAACGGCGATGCTACTGAATACGATATTTGAAAGTGATAAAGAAAATGCACCTGCAATACAGTCCGATCCTTATGGACGTTCTTTAATCGTCCGAGGAACAGCAACACAAGTTGAAGAAATTCGCTCTCTGTTATTACAAATGGGAGAACCAGCACCCGGGACTGTTTCGTTTGCGAAGCAGCAAGATGGCCCCATTCGAGAAATCCCACTGGGAGGTCGCGATCCAGAACAGCTACTTAAATTGATCGAAAAAATCTGGAATACTGGTCACAAAACCCCACTTAAAATTGTTGCTCCTGGTTTCGATAATCGAATGCCCCCGGGATCACTTCAAAAAGAGTCGCCAACCAATCCACCAAAACCAGATAACAAGCCCGCGATCAAGGGAGAAGAGAAGCCACAACCGATCACGCCCGCTCTGAAAACCACTCGAAACCCTGCAACTTCCGGGCTACAGTTTAACGTCAACTTCACTCAGCCACTCGACAAAGAAAAAGAGACCAAAAGCGAAGATACTTCTTCAGTCCCACCGAAAGTTAATGCTAAAAAACCGACCTCGATTGCGATTATTGGAGATCGGATTGTCATCAGTTCTGAAGACTCCGAATCTCTTCAGGAGTTAGATCAGCTTCTGAAGACTGTCATGTCTCAGATACAACCGCAAATGCAATGGCGTGTGTACTACCTGAACGTTGCTTCTGCTGACGACGCTGCGGCAACGCTTCAGCAATTAATTCCAGATCTTTCTGTGGATGAAGCAATCTCTCCACTTGGTAGCTCATCCCCCGTTGGACTAACAGGAATGCCTTTCAAATTAATATCTGATTCGAATTTAAACGCATTGTTTGTGACAGGTCCAGCTGATCGAATTCGAGAACTGGAGGAAGTCATTCGAATAATTGACTCTTCAGATGTGCCAGGAAATTATCGAGATCAAGTACCTCACACCATCCCGGTGATGTATGCGAATGCTGTTGAAGTGGCGGATATCTTAAAAGATGTATTCAGTGATTATCTTACAAAAACAACTAAGCCTACAGATAATCGTGGCGGACCCGGTTCCAGAGGGGGAGGTAATTCTTCGCAATCAGTGCCCGGTCAGCTTTCGATAGGAGTTGATAGCCGAACGAGTCAGATTATCGTATCATGTAATGAAAGTTTGTTTCAGCAGATTTCAGAGCTGGTAAAAACACTGGATGATGCAGCACGCGAAGCACGACGAACCGTGCGAGTTGTACGATTAAATAATACTGATGCCTCTGTGATTAAAGCCACGTTAGGTACCTTGTTGCCACAAGTCACATTTTCTACTAGTTCTACCAGTGGTGTGAGCCGGTCGAATAGTTCAAGTAAGCCAGCCAGTGGCACACAACCTGGTAGCACGCCAAGACAACCTGGAACATCCCAACCATCGAGTGATTTCTTCCGAGATATGATGAGAAGACGCATGATGGAATCTCAGCAACGAGGCGGGGGAGATTCATCAAGACGCGGCGGAAGTCCTTTCGGACAACCCGGCGGATTCCGTGGCAGGCCAAGTCGTTAGGATAGCTTCCAGGTTAATGGGAAGTCTGTTTGATGTATTTTCATGTTGTGTTCAGTGAGGTTAATGAGAGAAGATGAATCTTGAACCTCTGCTGCTCCAATTGATCGACCGTGCTCAAATCGAACAACTCCATAAATCGCGAGGCGAATCGCGACTGGATCAAGTTGCGATTGAAAGCGGAATGATTGATGAAGGAGAATGGCTAGACTTACTTGGTCGTGAATTCGGTATCGAGGTTGTTGACCTGACCGAGGTCACAATTGATCGAGATTTGCTGATGCAGTTTCCGACCAAGGCCATCTTTCAGTACGAAATCCTTCCGATTCGTGAGCAACAAGGATATGTAGAAGTCGCAGTCAGTGACCCCTTCCAGATGGATCACAGCGACGAATTGACCTCTATCCACGGTCGTCCCTTGAAATTCGTGTTTGCTCGGCGAAAGGAAATATCCGACCGAATTAAAGAGTTATTGGGAGTTGGCGGAGACACAATCAACGAACTGGTTCGCATCCAGCAAGACGATGGTGAAGATCCGTTTGAGGATCTGGATCAAGAATTCGGCGAGTTAGCAGAAACGGCCCGGGCACCGTCGGTCATTCGATTAGTCAATGAATTACTGATTGAAGCTGTTGACCAACAAGCTAGTGACGTACATATCGAACCGGACGAAAAAGGGCTCGTTGTTCGATACCGGATTGATGGAATCCTGCGTGTGCAGCCCATCCCGATGGAAATCAATCAGTTTTCATCAGCGATAGTAACTCGTTTGAAGATTATGTCTCGTTTGAATATCGCAGAAAAACGATTGCCTCAAGACGGGCGTATCAAAATTCAAATTAGTAATCGAGAGATTGATGTTCGTGTTTCAATCATCCCCATGATCTATGGCGAAGGAGTTGTACTGAGGCTGCTTGATAAAGGACGCATCGATTTTGATCTCAATAATTTTGGGATGCCTGCCCCAATCCTCAAAGAATTCAACGAACTAATTCGACTGCCTCACGGAATTGTTCTGGTGACCGGGCCAACTGGAAGTGGTAAATCGACGACATTATACAGTGCGTTAAATGCGATCAAATCTCCTGAGACGAAAATCATTACTGTCGAAGATCCGGTGGAATACCACAGCCGAGGCATCAGTCAGATACAAGTACATTCAAAAATTGGACTGACGTTTTCTGCTGGCCTGCGAAGTATACTCAGGCACGATCCAGATGTCATTCTTATTGGTGAAATTCGAGATAATGAAACAGCGACCAGTGCCATCCAGGCATCATTAACGGGTCACTTAGTATTTAGTACCCTACACACAAATGATGCACCAGGTGCGATTACCCGTCTGATCGATATGGGGATCGAGCCTTATCTGGTCTCCAGCACAGTGGAAGGAATTATGGCACAACGCCTGGTTCGAAAACTGTGCATGCAGTGTCGCGAACCGTATGATGTTGCCTCGCAAGAGTTACCTCCTGATTTCCCTCAAGACCACAGCGACCTCTTCCACCCCAAAGGATGCCGTAAGTGTCACGAAATTGGATATGCGGGCCGAATGGGTATTTTTGAATTGATGACCAACGACGAAACCGTGCGAGACATGACAAACAACCGAGTCAGCACGGCTAAAATCCGACGGTATGTTCTCGAACAAGGCATGATGAGTCTACGTGAGTGTGGATGGGAATACGTGAAGCAAGGACTAACCAGTGTCGATGAAATTCTGCGAGTCACCAAGGGAGACATGTTGTAATTNATTATTGAAATCAAACCATGGCAAACTATCATCTTTTTTCAATCTTCACTTGAGCTGTTACTTCGATGCCTGAATTTTCATATATTGCCAAAGAGAAGTCCGGCCGTTCTGTTAAAGGACTACTCTCTGGAATTGACGAGCAAGAGGTACTGCGAAATCTTTCTTCGCAGGGCCTGTTTCCGGTTGAAGTTCGCGCTGCTGTAGAGAAGCGAGGTTTATCGAATATTGGTGGAAGCAAGGTTTCTTCTGCTCAATTGTCTCGTTTCTACTCGCAACTTTCAGATCTGCTTTCATCAGGCGTCCCGCTACTTCGCGCCCTGCTGCTCATGGAAGAACAATCTAGTAACGCTCGATTGAAAAAGATCCTGACTGATATTCGTGAGCAAGTTTCAGACGGAAACCACTTGGCAGAAGCCCNGCGACGTCATCCCAAAACCTTCCCCGATTTTGCATTGAGTTTGATCGAAGCGGGAGAAGAAGGCAGCTTTGTTGAAGACGCTTTGCATCGACTAGCAGAGTTTACTGAACATCAAGATGATATGCGTGCGAAAGTTCTCGGTTCGATGATCTACCCGATCTTTTTACTCGTTTTTGGATCATTGGTTGTTTCTGTCATGCTGGTCTACTTTGTGCCACAATTTCAACCAATTTTTGATCGCATGGAAGCTTCTGGTGGTCTCCACTGGACGACAAACACATTGATGTTTATCAGTGATTTCATGCAGGCTTACTGGCTTGGAGTGGGGCTACTGATTGTTGCATTAATATACGCATTTCAGAAATTTCGATCATCAGAACGTGGACGCCGCCTGGTTGANCAGGTTCTCATTTACGAAGTCAAAATCGGAAATAATATTGTGGGGCCTGGTTTGATTTTCCGCCGACTGGCCATTGCTCGTTTTACTCGGGTCTTGGGGACGCTATTATTAAACGGTGTCCCGATGTTGCGTTCATTACAAATTTCCAAAAATGCGACAGGAAATATTATACTCAGCGATGCGGTTGCAGTTGCATCCGAGCAGATGTCTACCGGGAAATCGTTAGCAGGCCCTCTTCGTCGCTCGAAACAGTTTCCACCAGATGTTGTCGAAATGATCTCAGTGGGTGAAGAATCTAACACCTTGGAACGAGTTCTGGTTGATATCGCCACGAGAATGGAGAAGCGAACAACTCAACAGCTCGATATTTTTGTGCGTATGCTTGAACCATTAATGTTACTGCTGTTAGCTGGGGNCGTCTTATTTATCGTATTGGCACTACTTTTACCGATACTTCAAAGCTCCAACATGGTTTAATAGATTAGGAAGCCTGTATTAATTCAAAAAGACATTGCGAGCGGAGGGTAGACATTCTTGTCTGCCTTAAACTAAGGCATGGTCAAACGAAACAGACAGGAATGTCTGTGCCCCATTTGAATTATTAGAGGTTCCCATTAGATAGCTGTTTTTTAACATTTCCCTACACATATCAAAGAAAGTAATACCAAGGCTGCCCTAATGAAGACTATTTGCAACCGAAATATTGTTAAGTTACCTACACAAAATAAGCGGTCAGCGTTTACTTTGCTTGAATTACTTATTGTGCTTGGAATTTTAGGCGTGATCGCTGCCATGGTGGTCCCTAACCTGCTGGGCAGTCAGAAGAAGGCAAATATCTTGGCAACCGAAAGTAGCATTCACGGCCTTGAACAGGCGTTGAAGCTGCATGCTGTAGAAAACAAAGGTGTCTATCCAACCGGCGGCGTAGAAATCATTGATGTATTGATGAGCAAAACCGATGAAGATGGAACCGCTGTTGACCCGTTACTTGAGTCAAAGCCTTTAGATGCCTGGGGCCAGCCACTCATGTATGAATATCCGAATTCAAAAGCAGAAACGACTAAGCCTGCAATCTGGTCTTACGGTCCCGACCAGACTGATGATCAAGGCGAAGGCGACGATATCAATAATTGGACAATAGAAGAATAGTGCCACAAGATGAAAAGGCTCACTCATTCCTGCACATTGGTTGATTGCAACTGGCGTGCTGGATTCACTTTATTCGAGTTATTACTGACAACAGCAATCTTGGCAGCGATGCTGGGAATCGCGCTGCCTTCGGTAACCCGGATTGCTGCCCAACAACGTTTTCTTTCTGAAACAGGGGATGTCGTTAAGTTCTTGAATGAGGTCCGAAGAAAATCAATTCAGGAAAACCAGTCGTATGATGTTTATTTTGTCTCTTCTGGAGAGTTCATCATTTCCGGCCCCTCTGGCAGTTCGTTTGATTCGAAAATCGAACTGGGAGAAGATGTCCTTTTTTCGGAAGCAGTCAACGCACACCAACTCTCTGAAGAGATCTTGGATTCTGCACCAGCAGACTGGCTAACCAAAAGTTGGTCACCAGTCATCATGTTTCGCCCTGATGGCACCTCATCAGATAGCGAATTTTCAATTGAAGATATCAACGGAAGAATACGAACGATTCGCGTTCGTGGCCTCACAGGACAAGTTACATTGGAATCAATTTGATCGATACTAAAGGGAACCTCTATAAATTGGTTCTCCCCCTTACGAAGGGGGAGTTAGAGGGTTTTTTTGAACTGTTTTATAATCAAACTGTTTTCGCGAACCACTGGAATTCAATTAACAGAGGTTCCCTAAACAAAGGACAGAAAACAACTCCTCGTTTATGTAACAGATTACTCCTCAGGATGTGAACTCCAACGTCACAGAGATCAACTTTTCCTTTTTGCAAATACCAGCAGGTCAAACAAATGTTCGTTTTGCAAAAAGACTCTAAGCAGTATCGCCACTCTCAATCACTCCTCAAGGGATTTTCTCTGTTTGAAGTTGTGCTCGCGACCGTCATCCTGGCGACTTCACTGGCAGCCATCGGTACGTTGATGGAAGTTTCGCGGATTTCTGTTGCTCGATCAACTTTTGAAATCGATGCGTTAATTCGCTGCGAGTCTATAATCGATGAAATAACACTGGATGCTCAGCCAGTCAGCGGTTCCAGCGAGATGCCTTTTGAAGATGACCCAAGCTGGACTTATTCGATCACTGTCGAACAAACCGAAATAGAAACATTACAACAAATCAGCGTACAGGTCACTCATTACGGAGAACAAAAGAAACGAAATGCTGACGTGAAACTCGTTCGTTTGATTTATACTCCCGTCTCCACAGATCAGGAGACCGAGTGATGGTTGGAAAACTGCATCAAAAAGCACGAACTGCGTTTACACTTCTAGAGCTTATCCTGGCAGCTGGTTTGACATCGGTTGTTCTAGCTGTGGTGATGACTTCAATGACAATGTTTGTGAACATCGAACGTTCCTCCCAGCAACAACTGGTCTCGGCCGAGCTTGCTCGAAATTTATTGAGACAGCTGGAATGGGATTTACGTTGTCTTCGAGCTATTAAACCGGCAGATTTGATATCAGAAGACGAATCCGAAACCGAAGCTCTGGCCACCGCATTAGATCCTGAAGCAATGGTTGAATCACTGACTGAAGCAACCCCTGCTGATGAATTGCCCGTTTTGGTTGCAGGTCCGAAGTTGCTGCAACTCATCATCGAACCGCGAATTAATCAATCTTCAGCAGGGAGTTATAAGATCGCGGAACAGGGATTGACTGCCGAAGATTTGGGGCGACGTACGCGATGTGTGGCTTGGGTCACGCCGGGGGATGAAATGTGGTCGGCTTATGAGGTGGAAGAAGAACAGGGAAAATCCTTGGTGCGAATTGCTTGCGTGCTTGACTCTCAGACAGACTTGATTGGTACCACTGAGTATTTGAACTTGCCAGAACTTCAGTCGATAAGTTTCATGTATTTTGATGGCGAAGAGTGGGGCGAGCAGTGGGATAGTGACGAAAACGAATCCCTTCCCAAAGCCATTGAAGTGACGATAGAAATTGCCGGCTCGCAAGATGCCGCTGAATCCTCACAACCGAAAACAGAGATCTATTCTCGGGTCATCGCAATTCCGGGTGCAAGATTCTCTGCTGATGTGGAGGATGTCGAATGAAGCGTCATCACAAAAACACATCGCAGCAAGGGCAGACCGATCATCCTCGTGGATTTGTACTTTTGGTTGTGCTGACTGTTATCGTGCTACTCTCTTTGTCTGCGTATCAGTTTGCAGATCGCATGACGACCGAACGAGAAGTTGTCTCTTACTACGTTGAAGAATCTCAATGTCGCCAGGCAGCTGCCTCTGGAATTGAATACACACTTGCGTTGGTAACCAGTGAGGGCTTCGACCTCATGGCATTGAATGAGACGCCGGACGTTTTTATTGCCAGGCTGCTTAGTGAAGAATCAGATACCGAACCGGAACTCGCCACACGATTCTCGATAGTTGCTGGGGTACAACTGGATTATCCAGAAGAATTACAATTCGGCATCAAAAGCGAACAGGGCAAATTGAACCTGAACAGCATTGCAGAATTAGATGTGCCGCTAGAAGATCAACGAGAAATGTTGATGAATTTACCTGACATGACAGAAACCATCGCAGATACAATTCTCGACTTCATCGACAGCGACGCCAGCCCGCGAGACTTTGGCACCGAGTCTGATGAGGGATCGTTTATGGTACGAAATGCTGCGTTATCATCCTTGGATGAATTACTAGCGATTCCTGATATCACCACAGAGTTATTATACGGCGAAGACTTAAATCGCAATGGCCTGCTCGACATTGAAGAAGACGATGGCGAGATGACGCTCCCCTTGGATAATGCAGATGGTAGTTTGCAGTTCGGCTGGAATACTTATTTGACTGTCTGGGGAAGAGAATCGAATCTGCGATCAGACGGCACTCCTAAAATCAATTTGAACATGGAAAATCTCGATCAACTACAAGCAGACTTAACCATCGACTTTGGTCAGGAACTGGCTGATTTTGTTGTTGCATATCGCCAATCAGGTGCTTCGCAAGCAGCGGAAGAAACATTGCTTCCCCCAAGTGGTAATCGCAGTTCGCCCAATCAAATCACAGGCAGCTCTGGTCAAAGTAGCCAGTCATCCCAATCAGCCGGTTTACAGATTCGGTCTATTTTCGAATTATTTGATGCCACAACGACTGCCCCCAATGGCAATCAAGGCGAAACATTAACAAGCCCGTGGACAACCAGTGATTTGAGTTTCATGGAACAAGTTTACGATACGCTGACACTCAGTGAAGGAGATGTGACCTCTGGTCGAATCGATATCAATCATGCCTCTTACGAGGTGCTCGTTGGACTGCCTTCGAGTTCGGATGCGTTAGCAGAGTTCATTGTCTCTTATGCAGGTACATTCGAATTCCCATCGGATCTACTGAGTAGCGGCGTGGTAGATATCGCAACAATGCGTAAAATCGAACCGTTCCTTACAACGAGAAGCGGAGTGTATCGGTTCCGCTCGATTGGCTTTTCGGCTCAAACGAAAATTCAGATTTCTACCGAAGTCGTTATCGACATTGCTGGAGAGCAGCCGTTAATCTTGATGTATCAGGAATTACCTCCTCACGCATCGAAATGGACTGAAGATCAATTACTGGGGCTTTTTGAATAAATGTCCTTCAATATAAAATAAGGCTTGGATACCAATGCGAATTTTGAGTATTGATTGGGATCTTCCACATCTTTGCTCTGTTTGTGCAAAAGTGACTCACAGTCACGTTGAGGTCGAGCAACTGGATCGACTCACCTGGGCACAAGCAAGTGAAACAACGCCTGACGCAAATCAGTTGGCGCAGTGGTTCATGGAATCGGTCTCGTTCAACCCGAGTGACTTCGATGCCTTGTACTTTGTTATTGCGAGAGATCGAGTTGCGGTCCGAAAATTTGAAGTCCCTCCGCTTCCAATAGGCGAACTACCAGACATCGTCAGCATGCAGATCGCCTCACAAGTGACATCCAGAATCGATGAACTGATTGTTGACTTCATAGCCATTCCACAATTAACCCCTGACGGAATGCAAGAGGTGATTGCAAGCACGATACCCAAAAAGATTATCCAGCTTCTGCAAGATTTTTCGCAAGCAATAGGCTGCCCTTTGCAATCTGTTCTCATCTCCAGCCTCGCCTTAGCTGAGGTTCTTTGTGATAGCTCGCAAAAGTCTAAGGACCAAACATCAATCGGAGTGGCTGCTGGTCAGTCGAGAATCGAAACCGTACTCACTCATGAATCTCAATTCCTGGCTGGTTCGGTTCGCCGTCGATTTTCGGAAGACGCGGTGAGTGATCAGGAATTGACAGCGGAAATCAAACGGATGTTGCTTTCAAAAACAACCGAAAATGCGAATCAAGAATCTCCTCGAAACATCAATTCGTTTATTCAGATCCCGGAAATCAAAGACAACACAGAATCTATCGTCTCAAACAAGCTTAGCTGGGAGACGATGACCCCCAAAGTAATTACAAAAAAGCTCAACGAACAGCAACAGGAATCGTTATCGAGCGTCGAGGCACAAGCTGCGATCGGGGCAGTGGTTTCTCATCTGAACAAGTCCCATCCTCAGATTAACTTTGCTTCACCTCGGCAGCAGATGAAACCGTTTGATCGAAAAAAGTTCTATTCTATCGCAGGAGCAATTTCGGCTGTTGTACTGATTGGTGTCAGTTTTTGGCTTTGGCGATCAGAGATTTCAAGTTTAGAAGATAAATTAAACACTGTCAGCGATCAATTGGCAGCAACTGACAAATTCATTCGAGACCAAAAATCGACCTCAAATGAATCACAGGAATTGCAGGAGTACTTGGAGCATCGCTTAGATGTCAGCCAGCATTTCACGGATGTCATGACCGCGATGCCGGATCGAAAAGTCTTAGTTTTTACTAATTACAAAAGTGTCCCATTGAATGGGAAAACTCATACTCGAATCAACAGTAGTGGGTTGGCTGTTTCCCGACAAGACATTCAGAGGTTTTCTGCAAAGCTGGCTGCGATGGGGTACTTGGTTCGGCCTGGGAATATCCAGGTAGTTCAGGAGAGAGAACCTTATCAGCTGGAATTCGATTTGGAATTTGAAATCCCGATTGAAGTCCCAGTTAAAACACCAGGCAAGGCCTCGGGTAGCTGACACATTTTAAATGTAATCAACGATTAACTCGCATTGAATCTCGCTGTAAACATCAAATTATAAACTCAATAAGTCTGTTCCAAGATGCAAAAACGTGAAAAAATATTGGCCGGGATTTTAGCCGTTGCGTTCACGGTGATGCTAGGCTATCCCATGTTTGCCAGTCGAGTCTTTGGGCCAATTACGGAATTGAAAGCAAAAATAAAAGCGACCAAGAAAAAGTTAGACGCCAAAGAACAGGAAGAATTGGCATTAATCAGAGCTGCATCCATGTTGGCCCAATGGACCGACCGCTCACTTCCTCCTAACGTACTCGATGCCCAAAGAGCTTACGCAGCCTGGTTAACCGATCTTGCAGATCAGGCAGGATGGGATCAGCTGCAAGTGACCCCTGGAAGAATCTCGAAATACGGCTCCTCAGGAAACGCAGTGGAAGTCAACGTAGAAGCATCTGCGACTACGGACCAAATTGCAAATTTCTTAAATCACTTTGAAGGGGCTGCTCTGTTTCAAAGAATTGTCAGATTGTCTTTCGAGCCAGAATCTTACGCCCCCGAAACACTGATTGTTGTAAAACTAACAGCTGAGGGAATTTCAATTACTGATTCAAATTCTCATCCTTTGCCTTACACGCAGTGGAAGCTCGCCAAGGATTTTCAGACAGGGGACGCAACGCTTGAAGTGCAATCCAGGTCGCTGTATCCACTCGATGGCGGCTTTAACATCCAATTCCAGAATCAGATGAATGAAACACTTGTTATAAAATCTATTGATTCTGATGGTCTGATTTGGAAACTGAAGCAAGATCAAAAACCAAGTAAGAAATCCAAAGCAATTCCAGCAGAAACTGTGGTCTACTTCAAAGATGATTCTCAACCCTATCAAACGCTTCAGCCTCAATGGAATAAATTCGCCTACGCCAGCCCGTTTGCACATTCTCGCCCCGTAGTCATTATTACTCCTCGTATCAATCTGCCGAAATCAGTGATTTTATTACAAGGGGAAAGTCTCGAACTCACTGTGCCTTTGGAAGGATTTTCGAATCCTGAAAAATCTCACCTTGATGTTGAATTCCAAAGCGAAAAGCCTGAAGGACTTTCTTGGGACCAAGAAAATCGCACGATCAACTGGAAGACGACTGATGCAACAAAATTGGGGGACTACCCTGTTCGCATTCAGGCGAAATTTACAGATTCAGAAAAAACACTGGAGCATCAATTGATGATTCAGGTTCGAAAGTTCAATAACCCGCCCGTTATTTCTGATATCCCCAAACTCAATCTTTACGTGGCAGAAGCTTGGGAATATGACATCAAAGCAACAGACCAAGACGAACCATCACAAAAGCTCACTTATTCATTGCAAGCAGAAGACATTCCAGAATTAAAGCTCGACTCAGAAACTGGAAAACTGCTATGGACCCCTGACCAATCCCTGTCTGGGAAATACTTTCAAATATCAATACAGGTTGTTGATGATGGTGAACCAGCCAAAACAAGTACGAAACAGATCACTCTAAAAGTTCTGGCGAACATAGAAAGGACCACTGAACTTTTCGCTTGTATCGAAATTGATCAAAAGCTCACGGCTTGGTTTCGTGATGTTCAATCCGGAAAAAAGTACGCCATCAACAAGGGGGCGGCTTTTGAATCAGGACGATTTAAAGCCACTTTGGTTGAAGTCAAATCGAACTATGTCGAACTACAACAAGGAAGCAACCGATTTCGAGTAGAGCTTGGCAGCCGAATTAGCGAACGTACCAACATTGAATCTCAAAAATGAACGCTATCCAGTGATTCTCAACTNATACTTCATAGCTACCAAACACGGCCCGGGATTGTAACTTTTTCAAAACCAATAAATGGTTCGAAACTATTACCGGTTTTACGTGTTAAGTTGAATGTGTAAGATAGCCGATTTAGAGAAGTAGAGCGCCCCAATTCTGGGTGCCGCTTGCCTATAAGCCTTTCCGGCACAAATTAAATCAGTTTTCCCTTCCCCTTAAAATTCTACTATTTCTACTCCATCTCACCGGTAGAATAGTGTTGCATGCTCCATCCCCTGGGGCATTGGATCTTCTTATGATTCAGTCCAACTGGATGAATTCGTTATTGCTGGGCCTCTTTTTATTGTGCCCAACGAAATTGATTTGTGCGCAGCAAGCAAAAGAAACTCCTCTGAACTGGCTGTCTCCATCGTCAAAAAAAGTCAAAGACCAAAACTTAGAGTTACGTAAATCGTGGGACAAGGTTGAAATTCGAGTTTTTCATTTTTCCTCGTCCTGGCAAAAGATATTCAATAACTTTACAGAAGAGACGGGGTTGAGCTTAGTCATGCCCGATGTACCTGCTGGTCATTTTTCACAGCAGAGACGAGAACTTATCCCGGCAAGTGTTGCATTAAAGATTTACAATCAAGAGCTAGAGAAGCAGGGCTATCGAGCCTTGGTGAGAAATAAATATCTGATTGTGCTTAAAGATGAAACATTTCGTCCTCAGTATGCACCGTATCGATATTCTGCAGAAACTAAACCGGTTCCAAAATCACCAGCTAAGTTGCCTAAGCCGGAATTCAATACGATTCAACAAGTCAAGCATGAACAGCCTGAAGCCTCAGTAAACGTACCATCGAGAATGGCAACCGTTGTCGAACCTCAAACAGTTTCAGCTGTAGATCTTGCCCGTCGGTTGTACGCCGCTTATGCAGATCATGCTCAGCTCGTTGAAGATGGTCCGCTGGGGCTACCTGCATTTCGGGCAACGTATCCATCGACGGAGAATTCTGAAGATGCATTTTATGAAATCGGGATCGATGAAAAAAACAACCGAATTGTTATTGATGCCACCCGCTCACAAGCAAAACAACTCGTTGCATTATTCGAGAACTGGGATCAACGGAAAAATTATCTGTTCAAGGAACAAGTTGATCTACCTTTGCTTGCAAATGAACGTACTCGGCAAGCGGTTGAAAAGCTGCCTGTAATTGTAGCCGCTGTGCTTCAAGAAAAAGAAAAAGCAGCTACGATTAAACCCCCGTTTCTTGAAAAACGACTTGGCGAATCACCCAAGCTTGATAACGGTAACACTTCAAAAGAAGAACTTCCTGATATTATAGATCGTCTGAGAAGCAATGTCAGCATAGAAGCTTTGGATGAACTGGGCTTACTGATTCTGCGAGGTAACTTAGAAGATGTCGAAGGGGTGATGCAAATCATTCAATCGATTGAGCACATGAGTGTCGGGTCTGTTCCCGAGATCCATTTGCGACATCTGGAATTCGTAAACTGCGAAGCAATAGCTGAGCTACTCAACTCGGTATACGAATCGATTAAAAACACGGATCCACGCACAAGCCGTAAAAACGCTGCTGTTAATGTTATTCCGGTCGTGCAACCCAATTCGGTATTAATCATTGCGCCTTCGAAAGAACTTGAACCTCTTCTGAGTTTGATCGATGAACTGGATCGGTCTACTGATCCAGAAATCGAAGCTTTTGTGGTACGTCTCAAATTCGCTCCTGCAAGTAAAATATTGACCATCCTCACCGAATTCTACGAAGAACGCGGCGGGTTAGGAACGCAAGTTCGAGCTGTTGCAGATGAGAGAACCAATTCGCTGATTATTCAGGCTCATCCTCGTGATTTAGCTGAAATAAAAAAGGTAATTAAGCAACTGGACCAAGATGAATCACACGCAGTCAGTCGACTGAAGCTGTATCCATTAGCCAATGCCTCTGCGGAAGAATTAGCGGAGTTTTTGAACAACGCAATCGAAGACATTGTCAATCCACGGTCAACATCCGGAACAGGTGGGCAAGCTGGAAATGCAAATAATGAAGTGAAGTCGATCGTGCTCGAATTCCTGGCAGGAGATGAATCGCAAGCAGATATTCAGCGGTCTGGGATTCTGACTGATGTTCGAATTTCAGCTGATCGTCGCACAAACAGTTTGGCGGTCACTGCACCGATTCGAAGTCATGCGATATTCGAAGCCCTGATCAAAGCGTTAGACAGCCCATCTGAAACGGTAGCAGAAGTAAAAGTCTTTGAACTGGTTCATGCAGATGCAGCAGATGCCTTGGAGATTTTGGAACAGTTGTTCGACCAAAGTGATCCCAATTCACCCGTTGGTATGAACCTGGCTGGAGCCACAGATTCAGCCAGTACGTTATTGCCTGTTAAGTTTTCCGTAGACATCAGGACCAATAGTGTGATCGCGGTCGGGGGAAACGATGCATTAACAGTTGTAGAAGCCATTTTGCTTCGACTTGATTCACAAGAACCAAACAAACGAATTAGTACTGTAATACACCTGAGTAACAGCTCGGTGGCAGATGTCGCTGATGCAATTAATCAGTTTCTAGAAGCTCAACGTGCACTGAATGAAGTTGACCCAAATGTCATCAGCACTATTGATTTGATTAACCGGGAAGTGATTGTGATTCCAGAGCTGATCAGCAACAAATTACTTATCAGTGCAACACCTGAATATTTTGATGAAATTCATGAGTTGGTTTTAAAATTAGACGAAACTCTTTCTCAAGTAATCATTCAAGCACTTATTGTTGAAGTGGAATTAGATAATATCGATGAATTCGGAATAGAACTTGGATTTCAGGATTCGATTCTTTTTAACCGAAGCTTAATAGATAACGTTGTCACGGTAACTAATACCACGACGAACCAAAACATTCAGACAACAACACAACAAGTCATTTCTCAAGATGGCAACCCGGGTTTTTTGTTCAATAATCCCTCATTATTCCCGAACCTGGGAAACAATGTGAACAGCAACAATTCATCTTCCAGAGTCGGACCACAAGGCTTAAGTAATTTTGGCGTCGGGCGTGTGAGTAGTGGGCTGGATTATGGTGGGCTGGTTTTGTCTGCAAATTCTGATTCTGTCAATATTCTCATTCGGGCGTTGGCTGAGCAACGCAATGTTCATGTTCTTTCACGACCACAGATTCGAACTGTAGATAAGCAGCTGGCACAGATTCAAGTCGGTCAAGAAGTACCGGTTGTCAACGGCGTAAACATTACTGCAAACGGCTTAGCGAATCCCAATATCGAATACAAAGAAGCGGGAATCATTTTATCTGTTACGCCCCGCATCAATCCAGATGGAACAATTATTTTGGAAGTGGTTGCTGAAAAGAGTGCATTTCAAGAAGGCGGAGTACCTATCTTTGTTGACGCAACCACCGGCAACACCATTACATCGCCTGTCAAAAATATCCAGGTGGCTCGAACAACAGTGAGTGCGAAAAGTGGAGAGACGATTGTCATTGGTGGAATGATTACTGAAAAAGATTCGACAATCACAAGAAAAGTTCCCTGGCTGGGAGATCTTCCAATCATTGGTCGAGCATTCCGATTTGACTCAACCAGTAATAAGAGAACAGAACTGTTGATATTCCTAACGCCTCGTATTATCCGAAATCAAATCGATAACGAGTACATTAAAGAAGTCGAAAGTAAACGACTGCACTTCTTCCGGGACCAAGCAGAAGAAATGCATGGTCCACTGTTTGCAATTCCAGAAGAATATCACATGAATACAGATAGCACCAATGAAATCCTGCCTCCCCGCCTGATTCCAGCAGAAGAGGTTCAGCCCGAAGCAGCACCAGAACCATTCGACACGACAGGTATCAAACTTCCTGCTCCATTAAATACTAACGGGTCAAAATCAGAATCTACAAAGTCCCGCCCATTACCAGCACCTGGGATCAGAAAAGCAAAACAAATCTCAACAGCAGCACAAGCCAGGCAAGGGGCACCGGATCTATCTGCAAAGTGGTTTAGTAATGCGAGATCAAACCAAGGCGTGCCCACAACAAAAAGCACGGGAGCTGGACGAGCGAACTTAGATCTACTTACTGAGAAGCCTGAAAAATCGACCGAATCCGTATCACAAGCGTCTTTCGCAAACTAAACAACGACTCACACGATGAACCAATCTCAACAAATCATTCGACTATTAATCTGCATAATTGCCTGTTCTGCAATGGGCTGCACAGTTTTTACTNCGCCGGTGACGAGCCTCTATGAAAAGATTTCGCCCAAAGTAGAGCCACCCATTATTAACATTCTATGCCTTTGGCAGCCTGGCGAAGGTCGTGATGGTGAGGGGCTGCCAACACGTGGATTTGTCGGGCAGATTTTCTTTTTTGGCGCAGGCAGCAAAACCCCTGTTGAAGTCGGGGGGGATGTCAACATTTATGTCTTTGATGACTTCGATACTTCCAATGATCAGGGTAAGCCAATACATATATTTGAATTCGAGGGAGGTTCTTGGAGGAACTATACGACCACTTCAAATATTGGGACCGCGTATCAAGTCTTTATACCCTACACTCGAAAAGGAAACCATCAAGTAGAGTGTACCTTGCGAATCAAGTACACCACTGCAGACGGGCAACCTGTTTATTCAGATGCTTCGAATGTAATTCTCAGTGGAACGGACACAAAAGAGNAGCAAGCCACTTTACAAGCAAAAAGTANTCCTTCTGCCTCGCTCCAATCAGCAATTATCCCCACTTCATACGAAGTTGCACAAGACAACAGTAAGAAATCACAACAAGCAAAGCCATATACATCCAAGCTTTCGGTCTTAGAGAGGCTGCTAAAAGAAAAGAAACATGGCAATGGTTCTCAAAATAATGATTCGGTAAAAACTGAATTGATTCAAACAGAATTCCAGAGCTTTTCGTTAAGTAATAAGGCACAATTGACAAACGGAAATGAGAATCATAAACAGACCTCTCATCCATTGAGCCTACAGAATCATGATGCATTGGAATCTCAGCATCACAAAACAAGTGAAATTGATAATGCATTCAAAGAGTCCACAACGCATCCACTGGAAGCAGGAAGTGATTCACGACGGTCCTCAGATTCTTTGAAAGTTTATTCGATTCCGTTAACCAAATAGAACGAGAAATACGATGCGTCACACATTATTGTCCGCTTTATGCAAAGGTCGTTTCTCATTCGCTTGTACGATTTTGCTAACATTGTTTGCAACTTGCAATCTCGCTTGGTCTCAGGGGCGGAACACGGGTAACGCAGGAACTGCGGTAACGACTGGACCTGTTGGAGCAGCCCAGCAACAAGGAATTGATCTCTCTGCCGGCTCTTCAGAAAATATCGAACGTGAATTCAACTCGGGTTTCGTTGGCGGAAGCGATANCGCAGGCCGATTTATTGGGAACGAAACCGCGGGACAACAATCGTTCAACAGGCAGGGGATTCCCAATTTTCAACGAGCACAGCAAAATCAGGCAAATCAGTCGAGAAAAGCTGCCATTAGTCCCATTCGTTATCAAGCACGTATTGGCTTCCAGTTTCCTCGACGAAACACGAAAAGTCTTACGACAGGATTAAACGCAGAACTTTTCCGCTTGCAAGCATTGAAGCCTGGATATCAATCAGTCCGTTTAACCCGACGAGATAATGGCGTACTGGTTCTGACTGGCTCTGTTCCTACCACTCAGGCTCGTAAGCTCGTTGAAATATACCTCAACTTAGAGCCGGGCGTAAAAAGCATCCATAACGAATTACGAGTCATTGCCAATGAGACCAATACTGGACAATTGAGCAATTCGATGTTAATTATAAAATAAAAACTGGACAACACTGGATAATCAACCGAATTAGACCATTAAACAGCTTGACATAAATTGTGAAAGACTGAAGGATGCCACGAGGAAAAGAGAATTTATGAAGCGGTTAGTACAACATCAGTTATTATGTCTCGCAATTATCGCAGCGATGCTGTTTGATATCGGCGGGAGCGTTGTAGCTGGTTGTCCGCTTGAAAGCTCTCCAGAACAAGCCTGTTGCTGTTCGCAAGGCGTAGATGCTGATGGTAGTCCGAAGCATTGCCAGTGTAATTGTTCGACATCGGTCGGAGCCTGTAGTTGCATGGAGTCTGATCAGGCTCCTGCTTTGCCGCCTGTTCGCCAATCGAACCAAGAACGCCAAAATTATCAGCGAACGATAGTTGCTTATTCTTACATGGTGCAAGAAGCAAGCTGTTTGCGTTTTGATCGTTTCGACGATTCATCGATTTGTTATTTGCTTTGTTCGACTCGCCGTCGAGCGATCCTGGGCTGCTGGATCACCTAGCTCAAACTCTTCGCCAGCAGTGCGAATTGAGTCATAGAGCCTGTTCGTAATTCAACCGTAAATATTGCGGTTCGATTGTTGCCAACGCGGTACTGCTTGCATGCTTTCGGTTTTATACGCATTCGCCTATTTAGCTATCGCGTTGAATATTCTCTAAGACCTTGACTGTACAAGGCCACGAATGATGACTTCACGCTAGTTTTATTTGGGACTGGTTTATAAGGCCTCGACCTAAGACCCGCTTTCTATTTCACCTTATTCAATAAGGTAATCGTAATGAATCACAACAAAAAAAAGATTAGATCAGTATGAATAAAACTGAAAAACAATTCGATCCCAAATACGAAATGGTGTCAAAGAACGATGCCAATTCAGCAGAGAACTCATCTGATTCTCAAGTAACTGGCATCGAGAAAACAGAAATTCCGATTGAAAAGAAGGACGGTTTGTCTTCTCATTCGAATCGACCGATGTGGTTCAGTTTTCTTGTTCAGCCACTCATGTTTCTTGTTTGTGGGATACTGATTATTGTCGTGCTGGGTGTTGCACAGAAATATGGATTCATTACTTCAGGCGGTGGCAGCCCTGCTTCTAGTGTCAGTGCAGATCCCGGAACCAAGTACATTTGCCCGATGATGTGCACGCCTCCCATATCAGAACCTGGCTTGTGTCCGGTATGCGGCATGGAACTGAAGCCTATGAAATCAGGAGGGGGTTCATCAGATTTCCGTTCGGTACGAATCGATCCCGCTTCCCGGCGAATTGCAAATATCAAGACGGCATCTGCGAAATCACAAGTCATTTCTCGAACAATCCAAACGATTGGCCGGATCAGCTATGACGAAGGAACAGTGAAAACAATCTCTGCGTATGTGGATGGCCGTGTTGAGAAACTTTACGCTGATTACACCGGGGTTGTTGTCAAGAAAAACGATCGACTGGCACTGTTTTATTCGCCTCGTCTGTACTCCAGCCAGGTAGAACTTCTACTAGCCAAGCGTGCCCGAGATAACAGCAAAACATCGACAATTTTAAGGGTTGCAAAATCGAATCAGGAATTACTCAACAGCGCGAGACAGCGATTGATTGAGCTGGGCATGACACAAGATCAAATTACAGAGTTAGAAACATCTGGCGAAGCAAATAGCCGTATGCATCTTTTAGCCCCGATTAGCGGAACCGTTATCGAAAAAGATGTTATCGAAGGACAGTACGCCAAAGAAGGAGACCCCATTTATAAACTGGCCGATCTGTCCAGGATTTGGTTGATGCTCGAACTATTTCCTAAAGATGCAGCAGCGGTACGGTATGGACAACGAGTGGAATCCACCGTGCAATCTTACCCTGGGCACAAATTCGTAGGGCGAGTTGCATTCATCGATCCGGAAGTTGATCCACAAACCCGAACCATTGGTGTGCGAGTTGTCATCCCGAACGAAAAAGGCTTGTTAAAAATTGGAGATTTCTCCAATGCAACTGTTTCAGTTCCCATTTCTGCCAATGGTGGGAGCATCGCCAAAATTTATGATATTGATCTGGTCAATAAATGGATCAGCCCGCGTCATCCTCACATCATCAGAGACGAACCTGGAGATTGTCCTATATGTGGCATGCAACTGGTCCCGTCATCGCAATACGGCTATACGAATTCTCCAACCAAAGAAAATGAGTCGTTAATTATACCCAGAAACGCCGTATTGATGGCAGGTAAGTACAGTGTCGTGTATGTCGAAACGGAGCCTGGACGATTTGAGATCCGCCCGGTTACGTTAGGCCCGTGCACAGGCGATAATATTGTGATCCTCAGTGGTATCAAAGTGGGAGAGGAGGTTGCAACGAAAGGAAATTTCCTGATTGACTCTCAAATGCAATTGGTCGCAAATCCCTCATTGATCGATCCCACTCGCGCAATGGAACCACGAGAACCTAAAGAGTTTACCTCCAAAGCGATCAAGGCATTAGCGAAGCTTTCTGATGAAGATCAATTACTGGCAAAGAGTCAACGAGTTTGTCCGGTACTAGGCTTTATGTTGGGATCAATGGGAACTCCTCCTAAAATTAACGTGAATGGCACCGACGTATTTATCTGTTGTGAAGGCTGTAAAGAACAATTGCTTGATGATCCAGAAACTTATCTGGCGATATTAAAGCGAAATAGTACCGAGAACGAAAAACCGTCACTGCCGTCGCAGTCAACAAAGATTCAGAAAGCACTTTCTCAATTATCCAAAGAGGATTACGACCTGGCAGTAAAGCAGGGAATTTGCCCGGTTGCAGAAATGGAGCTTGGTTCGATGGGCACTCCCATCAAAATAGATATCAGAGGGACCCCTGTATTCATCTGCTGCAAAGGTTGCGAGGAGTCGCTTTTGGAAAGCCCAGAGGGGTACCTGGAAGGATTAAAGAATTACGCTAAAAACCAGAACAATAAGAACTCCGATGCGATAATACCAGAACTTGAAATACCAACAATTGAAATACCAGAACTTGAATTACCCACGCTAATTGAGCCTATAAAGGAAATTCAGCAGGATGATGAAGCGTCACAGACGGAGGGAAAGAAATGATTAAGAAGATTCTTGATTTATGTATTCACGAACGATTAATCGTTCTGCTATTCTCGGTAATCGTGATCAGTTATGGCTGTTACTCGACACAGAAAGTACCGTTGGATGCGATTCCCAATGTTGGGGAAAATCAGGTCATTGTATTAACCGAATGGCCAGGTCGATCCCCTAAAGATATAGAAGACCAAATTACTTACCCGCTTTCGATCTCATTACAATCTGTAGCTGGATCAAAAAGCGTTCGTGGAAAAAGTATGTTTGGTTTCAGCTTCGTGCAGGTAACGTTCGATGACAATATCGATTTCTATTGGGCCAGATCTCGTGTTGTTGAACAACTCACCACCATCAAAGGCACTCTTCCCGATGATGTGATTCCCACACTTGCACCGGATGCAACTGCTCTGGGGCAAATTTATTATTACGTTCTTGATTCTCCCGATGGGATGGATTTGGCGACACTTCGATCCAAGCAGGACTTCTTCGTTAAGTATGCGTTGCAATCAGTAGATGGTGTTGCTGAAGTCGCATCGATTGGCGGTTATGTTAAGCAATATCAGATTGAAGTTGATCCAGACCAACTTCGATTCCATCAGATCCAACTGAGCCAAGTCATCCAGGCAGTGAAGCAATCCAATATTGATGTCGGTGCAAAAACCGTTGAAACCAATGGCATGGAGTTCATTGTCCGGGGAAAAGGATTCATCGGATCGGGAAAAACAGAATCCGAAACGCTGGAGCAAATTGAAAAAACAGTCATTATAACACACTTAGGGATCCCGGTTCGTGTTCGTGATGTTGCTCAGGTTCAAACGGGGCCCAGTTTCAGGCGTGGTGCCTTAGATTTGAATGGTCACGAAGCAGTTGGTGGTGTCGTTGTAATGCGGTATGGCGAAAACCCGCGTGATGTCATCCAACGAGTAAAAAAGAAGATCAAAGCCCTGGAAGCGGATCTTGGGGGTATCAAAATTATTGGTATTTACGACCGCTCAACGCTCATTGACGAAACCGTGGGAACACTCACCGATGCCCTGATGCAAGAAACATTAATTACCATCGCGGTGATGGTATTGTTTCTGCTGCACGTTCGAGCAAGTCTCATCATTGCAGTCACTTTGCCGATGGCAATATTGATGGCGTTTATTGCCATGAAGACTTTTGGAGTCGATGCGAACATTATGTCCTTAGCAGGTATCGTAATTGCAATCGGGACGATGGTTGACATGGGCATTATTATTCTCGAAAACACGTACGCTGGGCTGGCAGACTGGGAAGCAGAGGGTTCGCCAGGAGGTCATTCTCGCCGGTTAGAAGTCATTCGAGATTCAGCTGCCGAAGTCGTACCAGCCGTTATCACAGCGGCAAGTACCACCATTGTCAGTTTTTTGCCGGTCTTCTACCTGACCGGGCAAGATCACCGTCTGTATGCTCCCCTGGCTTGGACAAAAACCTTTGCACTGGTCTCAAGCCTGATCGTTGCAGTGATAATTTTGCCAATGCTTTGCAGAGTCTTTTTAAAGTCTTCACAATTCAATAAAACAACAAGCCTGTTTGCCGGACTGGGCGTTTCAGTGATCACTGGATCTCTGACTTTTTTCATCTGGGGAAATCACCTGACAAGCTGGATTGGGGTGAACCTGTATGCTACGACCTCAATTGTAGCGATTATTGGCTTCCTGGCAGGCTGGTTGATGACGAAAGAGCAAATCCAACCGATGGATAAGAATCCGGTAAGCCGTTTTGTTCGCTGGATCTATGGTGCCCGATTACGTTATGCGTTGAATCATAAAATACTTTGTCTTTCGTTTCCTTTGGTTATTTTCGTTATTGGATTGGGGGCGTGGTTCGGCTTACCGACGGTACTGCAACCTTTCGAAAGAGTCTGTGCAAAGCTGGGGGCAAATCTGAATGAAGTCCCTGGTTATGTCCGGGCAAAGCATTTTTTCCCAGGTTTGAAATCAGATTCCTGGATTGCGTTGGACGAAGGGAGTTGGTTTTACATGCCCAGCCTTTACGCATCGGCTAGTTTTTCACAAGCCATGGAAGTGTTGCAGACTCAGGACACTCTCATCAAACAAATTCCTGAAGTAGAAAATGTGCTGGGTAAAATTGGCCGAATTGACTCTGCTCTTGATCCTGCTCCAGTTGCAATGATCGAAACCTATGTGATGCTCAAGCCAAAGTCGCAATGGCGAGCCGGGATGACAGAACGAAA
>JAESQE010000099.1 GCA_016765335.1 Planctomycetaceae bacterium | reverse complement strand
CTACTTGCCAGATGGTCTTGTTGGAAATATCCATCGCAGTTAGTTTTCCACCCAACCCGCAGCCGGTATCAATGCAGCGGGCTGTTGGTTGAGTGATGAATACCAGCAGTAGTTAGCATGCGTAAAAAGGATTGATTCCGTCTCATGGCATGGAACACATCGGGAAAGAAAATCCCAATGGGCTTCCGGAATGTCATTCGTTGAATTGTTGTTACCGTATGACGTGAGTGTCCCGGTTCCCCCCTGCGAACGCCAGCGTTCTTCAGCATGCTCGTCATTTCGGCTATCCAACATCATCTCATCATGATTGCCCAAAATTGGAATCAACGTGCATTCTTGCTGAAGCTGTAAGAGCCTTTCGATGACCCCCTTACTGTCCGGTCCACGATTGACGTAATCTCCCAGTGTAACAATCACGTCATTTGGTTCGGGAGAGATGAGATCCAGTAACCCGTGCAAAGCCAAAGCATGCCCATGAATATCACCGATTGCGATCAGGCGTCCCGTATTTTCTGAATGTTCCTCTGCCACAATATCATACTCCAGTACAAATGCCCGATTCCTTTCAGAGCATTGTACCGAAGTTGGATTGTCAACGGTGGGATTCTGGGAAATTATCCAGCCATTTCAACTGCCATTGTCCAGGCATCCGCTTTCAACTTGGCTCCACTTCCAAACCAGGCTGATTCAAGTCGTCGGCTTGCTTTTTCCTGGTCAGTTCGACCTCTGGTTGATCGATGATGATCGACAAATTCGGTCACTGCATTGAAAGCCGCCCAGGTGGTCAGTTTGGTTTCCGGGATATCTTGCCCTCGCCCATGTTCAAAAAGATGGAAAAGTTCTTTTCGTATATTTGCCGTCCGCTGGTTTTTGCTTTCTGGATTATCAGGATACAGCATGGAAAAGTAGTTTTTGAGTTGCCCTCGTGTTGGATAGTGCCAGGCAAGTCGATTGATCCGGCGATCCAAATTCCCGTAGAAGTATTTAGCGAGACCCAGAATTTCCTGAGCTTCAGCAACTTTGGCTGTTAGGTCTCCCTTGTGAATGATCGAAACTCCGTGACCTCGGCTTCTTCGCTCCGCCATCCCCAGCGTGTTTGCACACACTACTCGAATCGGCGTAAAGAAAACCCGAAGTGCTGAGCTTCCATCATGAGAGTTACTTAAAAGCAGAAATTGCTCGGTGACATCTTCAGAATCCTTGACTCGAATTTTTTCCGGCAACTTCGCCAACATCCAAATTCTTTCACCTTGTCCCAAAGCCCCGGCAGTGTGATATCGAATTTCTCCATCAGCCACCATTGCATCAAGAAATCCAAAACACTGATGATTCTGTACAGGCTGGTAACTGTTACCAACCACTCCCAGAACGGCATTGCTGTCAGTCCGAATAACCGCTTTTCGTTTGGGAACCGGAATTCCATTGGTCGTGATCAATGGTTCCAATTGAACCACATAATCCAAACCCGCAGCAGAAATAGCCTCAGCAGCAGTGGCTGGTTCCTCCAGCTTCGTCCCTAATCCATGCCAGGGTGTTTCCCCAGCATACATCATAGCCGTCTGGCCGTTAGTGGTCGCAAGATCGTGTGACATTAGAACTCCTTTTAGTTCGAGTAAACAGTTTCTTCACTGAATACCCGAAAGAGAGTCCTGCTGCTCGTATTAAGCAATCATTAGTTCCTCACGAATGCATGACATAATATTTCAAAGGAATTCAGTAGATCTTTATGTGGCTACCTGAATGCTTGAAACAACTACTGTATGATTGTACGATGGTCACAAATACGGATTAGCCAGAATGATGCAATGGCACCCATTTGTAGATTGATCAAATTGTTAAACAGAAGATTCCCTCTATAAATTATATTAGCCCAAATTGCTTGTGTATTTCGATCTAACAAGGGAATCAGCCATGGAAACAGCCACGCTCAACCTGCCCGAACAGGGACAACTAGTTCAGGTACGATCTCGCCAATGGGTAGTTAATGAAATTAGACCAAGCTCGCTTCCAGCAGTTGCACTTAAGCCTAAACTCTCTGGTCCTCAAAATTTAATTACACTTTCTTCGGTTGAAGATGATGGGCTTGGCGAAGAACTTCAAGTTGTTTGGGAAATTGAGCCAGGTGCAAGAGTTATCGAAAAGGTTGCATTGCCCGATCCAACCACTTTTGATGCCCCAGCTAAGCTTGATGCATTTCTTGATGCTGTCCGCTGGGGAGCAGCTTCGACCACTGATTTGAAGAACATTCAATCACCGTTTCGCAGTGGTATCGAAATTGAAGATTACCAACTCGATCCCGTTGTTCGCGCAATTCAGATGCCTCGTGTTAATTTGTTGATTGCTGACGATGTGGGGCTAGGAAAAACTATCGAAGCAGGAATGGTCGCCCTTGAACTCATTATTCGCCATCGTGCCAGAAAGATCCTGATCGTTGTTCCCTCAGCATTACAGATTCAATGGCGAGATCAAATGCGAGACAAGTTTGGTCTTGATTTCCGCATAGTCGATTCTAATCTGATGCGAGAGTTGCGCAGAAGGCGTGGTATTCATGTCAATCCATGGTCACATTTCCCCCGCCTCATCACCAGTATCGACTTCTTAAAAAGAGAGCGACCATTACGCCTGTTCCGCGAAACATTGCCCTCGCAGGGAGAGCCAATCTATCCACGTAAATACGATCTGCTCATCTGCGACGAAGCACATAATTGTGCCCATCAGGTCGAGGCAAATATGCTTCCGATTCTTTAAGAACCCAGGCACTGCGAGAGCTGGCTCCACACTTTGAGCACAAACTGTTTCTGACTGCCGCGCCACATAATGGCTACCGAGAGAGCTTTAGTGCCCTTTTAGAGTTGCTGGACAATCAACGTTTTTCACGCGGAACGGATCCAGACCGCAAACAACTTGAAGCGATCATGGTTCGACGGTTAAAAACTGATCCCGCATTTTCAAAGAAGTGGGACGGTACCCCACGGTTTCCTCCCCGAGTGCTTGAACCTATCGAGGTGCCTTACACAGACGAGGAACGGGATGTTCATATTGCCCTTCGACAGTATACGAAACTAAGGTCAAGTCGAGCAAAAGATAATACAGAAAAGTTTGCTACAGAGTTCGTTTTGATGATATTAAAAAAACGTCTCTTCTCCTGCCCGGCTGCATTTCTGACCACGCTTGAACAGCACGAAAAGTCTCTGCACACTGCTCGTAAAAAAGTTATAACTAAACCGACTTTTAATGTTCTTCAACGTGAGTTCGACAGAATAGAGGAAGAGTATGCAGACGACTCCGAATATGACGAAGCCACTGCCGATGCTTTGGATTCAGCCTCTCGTCTTTTCTCAGAACCAACCGAAGAGGAACAGTCCCTTCTTGATCAAATGAAAAAATGGGCAAAGCGTGCCAGTGCTCAGCAAGATTCAAAAGTGAGAGAACTTATTGAATGGCTCAAGGAGACTCTCAAGTCGGGCAAAAAGTGGAACCAGGAACGGGTTATCATATTTACTGAATACCGAGCGACCCAAAACTGGTTACAGCAGGTATTAGCAACAGAGGGGTTTTCAGGTGGCGACCGCCTGATGACCATGTACGGCGGAATGGATCCTGACCGCCGAGAAAAAGTGAAAGCAGCATTCCAGGCTTCACCTGATGAGAGTCCAGTTCGTATTTTATTAGCGACTAATGCTGCATCGGAAGGTCTTGACTTCCAGAACTATTGTTCACGGTTAATTCACTACGAAATTCCGTGGAATCCGAATCGCATGGAACAGCGAAACGGGAGAGTTGATCGTCACGGGCAGAAAGCAGATAAAGTGATGGTCTATCACTTTGTCGGTCAAGGCTACAAAGAACGCGCCATCAGTGGGCTGAGTGGCAAAGTTGGCGATATGGAAGCTGACCTCGAATTTCTGATGCGAGTTGCGATCAAAATTGAAGCGATTCGTGAAGACCTTGGCAAAGTCGGGCCTGTCATTGCAGATCAGGTTGCAGAGGCAATGCTGGGGCAGCGGACCGCTCTTCACACCGAAGGAGCCGAGAAAGCAGCCCAGCCGATTCGCAAAATGCTTCGTTTTGAGCGTGATTTGCAAAAGCATGTCCACAATCTGATGGAACAGTATAAAGAGACTCGTCGTGAACTCCGTTTGTCGTGGGACAATATTCGGAAGGTTGTTGAAGTCGCACTCGCGTTGGCTGGCCAGCCGGCTCTTATTCCAGCCAAAACCGATGATGGTAAACTCTGCTTTCAGATGCCGCCGCTTCGTGGGAGTTGGGCGGCATGCACAGAAGGCCTGGAGCATCCACACACAAAAAATATTCGACCGATTACCTTTGACGAATCGGTATCCAAAGGTAATGACGATGTGGTCCTCGTACATCTCAACCACCGTTTACCGCAAATGTGCCTGCGGCTATTACGTGCAGAAGTCTGGGCAGAAAAAGGACGTTCAAAACTTCAACGTGTCACTGCTCGCGTTATCCCCAACGGCATCATCGACCAACCTGCGATCATCGCCCATGCCCGTTTAGTGGTGATAGGCGGCGATAGCCACCGTCTCCACGAAGAAATCATCGCTGCCGGTGGTTTTATTAAAGAAGGGAAATGGGGAGAGCGTTTGAATGTCGGTCAGACAGAATCAATATTGGCAGCAGCCACAGCAAGCGAACCTTCTGCCTCGGTGAAAGAAAAGCTACTGGAACTGTACCCCATACTTACCTCTTCACTCGCATCAGCTTTAGAGGCACGTAAAAAAAGCCGTGTCAGTGGTTTGGAAAAACGACTGACTGAACGTGCCCAAAAGGAAGCCGATGATATCACCGCCATACTGACAGAGTTAAAAAAGACGATTGAATCAGAATTGGATGAGCCTGAATACCGACAATTAGAATTATTCAGCGACCCCGAAAAAGAACAACTGGAACGCAACAAAGATTCCATGCGAGCAAGAGTGTTAGAAATCCCAGATGAAATAAAACGAGAAACCGAAGCAATCAAATCACGTTTCGCTAACCCGCAAGCAAGGATGTTCCCGGTTGCGGTGACGATTTTAGTGCCTGAGAAATTTGCAGGAAGTTGAAAGGAAATGTTGATGGAGCAGATTAGTGCAGATGAAATTCGCAGTTTATTGCAGACAACTTCAACCGAAAAGAATATGGAATTGGATACTCTGCTTGACGAAATAGAACCCATAGTCGAACTGGATAGAACCACAGATGATAATTTATTTCAGGCACAACTAGGCAACCAAAATATCATCAGATTTGGATTGAAAGGTATCGCCCGAATACAATCTCATGCTTATGCAGAAAGTGTCATTATTACCGCCATAGGCACCCCTGGGTACATATCGATGGGCCATGGGGAGCGATCTGCACTGCTATTACCCGCTAAAGGTTTATTGGATTGGGCTGTTGGAACAGATCCACAGAGCCGCATAATAAATCAAGGCCATAGCTGGAAAATGGAACAGATCATTCAAGATGGAACCGGTGAGGTTCCAGGCGAGCTGCTTCGACCGCTGAACAAGACTCAACTCTATTTCGGAAAAGGCCTACTTAACTTTGCGATTAAGTTCATCCTGTACCACGAACTGGCTCATCTAAAATTCCAACATTCAGGATCTACAATTGAAATTGAAAATGAGGCAGATCGATTCGCAGCAGAGTGGATGTCCGAGGCAACAATTGATTCATCTGATAATACTGGAGTAGAACGGCTTGTTACTTTATTCGGGATTTCCGCAGTTCTGTTATGGGTGACAGTGCCTGACATCCTTGGGGAAATCAAATCAACCACACACCCCAAGGGCTATGACAGGCTTTATCATGTCCTTGATAACGTGATTGCCTCGGACAATGAACAAGAGTATGGCATGGTGTGGGATTTTGTAGCACGCATGTTGTACGTTCACATGTGGAACGCAGGATATATTTTTGACAAAGATTATGGCGAGCACGTTAAGGGTGACTCAAAAGTCGAAGTGAACTACCTGATAGATCTAATTTCAAAGTGGGATCGTAATAGATAATGTCAATCCCCCGTCAATTCAGTTAAGGACTTCCGCAAACGAGGATGTTCCCTGTAGCGGTTACGTTTTTAGTGCCTGAGAAGTTAGCAGGAGGTGTATGATGAGCGATGCAATCCGACAGAATGAATCTTTATTCAACCCAATTCTTTCACCTTCTGGGATGTTCACCTGCAACTATAGTGGACACAGCCTTCCACGCGAAGAGACCGGTTCAACGGGCAATGAAATCAATCCCACAACATCACCCAATCTGGTATTCAACCCGTACTCCCCAGACATCGCTCTGGAAGTGGTGGATAAAACTCCTCTGGAGAAGCAGACTCTCTTTCTCAATGAATATCAGAGTTCCCCAAAGATCAAATTATTTAATCGTTCTGAGTTCGACGACTTTGCACTCACCTTGCTTACAGAGCTTGTTCCAAACCTTATTGGGCAAGACCACGATTTGTTTCTGTTTCCGCTAAGGGGATGTCGTCAGCCCGGAATTGTCACAAAGGTCATTGCAGGCATCCCCCCCGAGTCGGTTATCGTCTTTAACTACACTTACGCAACGGCAGGCTCTCAGCAGGAAATTATTTTCTCTCAGTTGATTGAACAGTTTCGGAAAAAACTCCCCAATAAGGAAGTCGTAAGTCTAGGAATTATAGACACAGCAAAGGGTGGGAATGGCTCAATTCATCTTGCACGTGTTCTGACTGAAATTCAAGCTAAACACTTCGCTGAGCAGCGTTGGTCTGTTCAGTTTCATCTCCTCCATGAACGTGATCGGATGGTTGATCTATCGTCAAAGTCATACCAGATTCCAGACACTAATACCGATTCTGTGTACTTTCCATACCCTCGCCTCTACGGAGTCGAGAGTCTGCTTGTCGAAGACTGGGATGATGGCATTGGTATTTCTACATACAAAGATGGCAAGTTTTACGAACTGAAGAAAGCTGAGACGCCAGGCAGAGTAATCGTTCGTGACAACAAAGAAATCTCATTAATCGAATCACCTGATTTGAGTAAACTTGTCACAAGCTTGATGGTCGAATCTGTGAATGACCTGATGCTAGACGATCCCGATGTGAAATATGTTCGGGATGTCTTGGAATATGATGCTGGGTTGAACCGTAACACTGAGGATAATTGCTAAACCATGTCAATCCCGCGTCATCATACTGAATGGTTATCTCTGGTTCCGGTTTCTGGGCCTTTTTTGAGTTTGCCGGTGCTTTTGCAGGCATTTCCTCAGGGGCTTGATGCGCATGATGCTGATCATGCTCGGATGTTGCGGCTGGCTTATGAGGAATGGAGTCTGGTTTGTGAAGGGCGTGGCAGAAATCGCGTTNCGTCCACGCACGACACAGCACCCGCCATCCACAACGCCTGGATTAACTTCGTTCTCACGCAAACCCTGGAATATGATGAGAATCTTTTGGCTCAGGGGCAGGCAATTCCACAAACTCTTCAGTGTGAAATGGATCAGCATGGAGTGCTACTCAGGCCGGACATCGTTCTTAATGATCCTATTACGAAAAAAGCTCGGCTGCTCATTCAGACGNATCCTCGGTCGCAGGATTTGAACAATTATGTTACCGGGTCTCGTTGGAAAGCATCCCCCGATACTCGGATGACCGAACTGCTGCACGCAACCGGTGTGCGGCTGGGGCTTGTCACGAATGGCGAACACTGGATGTTGGTGGATGCCCCCAAGGGTGAAACAACCGGCTACTCTTCGTGGTTTGCTTCGTTGTGGCGAGAAGAGAAGATTACACTGCGAGCATTTCGTAGTCTACTTTCGATGTCCCGTTTTTTCGGGGTTGCTGATGACGAAACCATTGAAACGCTACTGGAAAAATCTGCTTCCAATCAACAGGAAGTAACCGATCAGCTTGGGTTACAGGTACGCAAAGCGGTGGAGGTGTTGATTCAGTCGCTTGATAAAGCCGATCAGGATCACGCACGGGAATTACTTGAAGGTGTTGAGGAAACTGTTCTCTACGAATCTTCACTTACAGTCATGATGCGGCTCGTCTTTATGTTTTGTGCTGAGGAACGGGAACTGATCCCCACGAAGCCATTTCCTGTTTATGAACAGAACTACTCAGTTTCCTCCATTGCTCGGCAGCTTCGGGAGATCGCTGATCAACAGGGAGAAGAACTCCTTGAACGCCGCTACGATGCCTGGCCTCGCTTGCTGACAGCTTTCCGAATTGTTTTTGGTGGTATTCGTCATGATGAGATCCATGTTCCCGCTTACGGTGGTCGGATGTTTGATCCTGATCGATTTCCATTTCTGGAAGGTCGCAAACTCGGAACAACATGGCAAGAGACAGATTCCAATCCACTGCCTGTTGATAATCGCACGGTATTGCATTTGCTTGAAGCGTTACAACTTCTGAAAATCAAAGTCCCCGGTGGCGGTCCGGCAGAAGCTCGTCGGTTGAGTTTTCGTGCTCTGGATATTGAACAGATTGGCCATGTTTATGAAGGTCTGCTCGACCATACCGCCAAGCGAGCCAGTGAACCATTTTTGGGATTGATTGGTAGCAAGAAGAAAGAACCGGAACTCCCACTTTCGGAATTAGAAAAACATCGAGAGAAAAGCGAAGACGATCTCATCAAATACTTGAAAGATCACACTGGAAAAACACCCAAGTCTATTGAGAAAGCATTGTCGATTGAACTGGATGCTCAGGAAACTGCTCGCTTTCGTACAGCTTGTCAAAGTGAAGAACTTTGGGATCGGGTGAAACCGTATGCCGGTTTAATTCGTAATGACAGTTTTGGCTATCCGGTTATTATTACCAAAGGCAGTGTTTTTGTGACGGCAGGCACCGACCGTCGTAGCAGTGGCACGCATTACACGCCTCGCAGTCTGACCGAACCGATTGTGCAATACACGTTAGAGCCATTGGTTTATGTCGGACCTGCTGAAGGGAAAGAAAAGTCCGAATGGAAACTGAAATCGGCTGCTGATTTACTTGATCTCAAAATCTGTGATATGGCCTGTGGTTCGGGTGCGTTTCTGGTGCAAGTTGCTCGCTACATGTCAGTACGCTTGCTCGAAGCGTGGGACGAAGCCCAGCAACAACATCCTGATGTGCCTGCAATTACACCCGAAGGGAAACCATCGACTGGTAAGCCGAATGAATCCCTTGTGCCGGATGATCCAGATGAACGTAAAATTATGCGATGCGGATTATTGCCCAGCGTTGTTTGTACGGTGTGGATATCAATCCGTTGGCTGTGGAGATGGCGAAGTTGTCGTTGTGGTTGTTGACGTTGGCGAAGGATATGCCGTTTGAGTTTCTGGATCATGCAATTCGTTGTGGCGATTCGCTCGTTGGTCTGCACGATTTGGAACAACTCAAACATTTCAGTCTCAAACCCGATTTTCCAAACGAAATTCAATACGGCGGCGTGCTGGAAAATGAAGTCCCCGAAGCGATCAGCCTGCGACTCAAACTGGAATCGATGCCCGCCAATACGGTAGAGGATATCAAAGCCCAGGAAAAACTACTGGCAGAAGCCGAGGAAAAAATCGCCCGCCTACGTTGTGCGGCTGACTTACTGGTAGCTGCTGAGTTTTGGGGAGAAAACGCCAAAGATAAACAGGAAAAAATTCGGCACGCCGCTGTTGTGACAAACCACTACATCGAGAAAGGACCAACCGTAGAGTTTGAGCAAAAAGCCGAAAAAGAACGTCGAGGACAAAAGATGTTCCATTGGCCCTTGGAGTTTCCAGAGGTAATTGTGGAGCGAGGTGGTTTTGATGCGTTTGTTGGGAATCCACCGTTCATGGGGGGGACTCGGATCAGTTCATCTTACGGATCAGCGTTTCTAGGATACTTAAAAACGGAGTGGGGGGCCGGGGGAAGGGCTGATCTATGCTGTTACTTCTTTAACAAAGCGGCATCACTCAGCAACAACGCAACCTCATTTGGACTTATAGCTACCAATACAATATCCGAAGGTGATAGTCGTGAAATGGGCCTCGATCGCCTTCTTTCTTCTGGATTTTCAATCTACCGAGCAAACCGCAGACTACGCTGGCCCGGTGCAGCAGCACTGGAGGTCGTACTACTTTGGATTGCTCACAAGCCTTGGTTGGGACAATATGTTCTAGATGATATAAGTTCCAAACCGATCACCGCATTTTTGACACCAGCGGGTGAAGTCTCAGGGCTGCCAAACAAGCTAATAAACCAAATGGTCGTGGCGACCAAGGGTGTAGACTTATATGGAATGGGTTTTGTGCTGGACGGAAAGCACGCCGAAGAGCTAATTGCCAATGCACCCAAAAATAGAGACGTCATTCTTCCGTTCATGAATGGAGATGATCTGAACACAAATCCAAAGCAGTCTCCTAGCCGCTTCGTTATCGCTTTCTGGGAGTGGCCGTTGGATAGGGCATCTGCTCCGAGTAAATACAGTGGACCTGTTGCAGCAGATTACCCCGAGTGCCTTACCATTTTAGAACAAAACGTAAAGCCAGAACGCTTGCTCAAGGCAGCAGATGTTGCAAGGGCTCCTTGGTGGCAGTTCTGGCGTACACGTCGTGACCTCTACCATGCAGTTCACGAAATCGGAAATGCCTATGTGTGTGTTCGCCATACCAAGTTCTGGAACTTGGTCCGACTATCTTCTGACATAGTCTTTTCCGATGCTTTGGTCGTTTTTGCGCTACCTGAATGGTCTTACTTTACAGTGCTTCAAAGTAGCCTCCACGAAGCGTGGGCGTGGCATTATTGCTCCACATTGGGCGGATCGACACTTCGATATGGAGTCTCAGACGCTCTGGCGACATTCGCTTTTCCGACCACGAATGGCGTGAAGGAAAATATTGGTATTTCATATCATGAGTTCCGACAATGCGTAATTTCAACCCGCTCCGTTGGCCTCACTGAAATCTACAACGCATTCCATGATCCTAAAGAATCTTCCGACGACATCCAAAAACTCCATGACCTTCACATCGAGTTGGATCAAGCCGTCGCCGCCGCTTACGGCTGGGACGACCTTGATCTAGGTCACGGCTTCCACGAAACCAAGCAGGGGCTTCGCTTCACGATCAGCGAACCTGCTCGCCGGGAAGTTCTGCAACGCCTCCTCAAACTCAACCACGAACGCTACGCAGAAGAAGTCGCCCAGGGCTTGCACGACAAGAAGAAAAAGAAAGCCAAGAAAAAAACCATTACAAAGAAAAAGGCCGTCAAGAAATCACCAAAGAAACAAGTTCCAAGTCTTTTCGATATGGACGTGGTTGCCACTGTCTTTCCAAGCAGTGATAGAGACAACTTTCTGTGCGGCTTGCTTTGCGATCTGGTCGCCGCAAAACCGGGCTTACATCCGACTGCCTACCTCGATGCGATCGTTATCGTTTTGCAGTACGAGCATTGTAGAAAGTTGCTTATCGGTACAGAACAAATTCAATTCGTCACCCTTTGCAAAAAACTACCCAAGAAGTGGAATCTGGCGACTCAACAGGTTTCATGGTCGAGTTTGCAAAAGGTACTCTCGGAACGAAAGGCAGTTATTCGCGAAGGTAACACTTTGACAACAGGCAGCGAAATTGTTGCTGTACGCAATTCGTATCCTGCCTGCGATACAAATTTAATTTTACTCATCCTCAAAGCTTCATCAGAGTTAAGGGAATTGCAAATGTCAGCGAAACCTGACTCGGCAGAGCCTGAACAAATCTTGTCAACATTTAATCAAGACAAGAACAGCTTGTGCGGGGAGATAGTATGAGCAAGATTGAGANAAACAGTTGCAGCGAATATCGCAAACGTCCGTTAGTCTGGATTAAAGAGCTTGTCCTGTACAAATCTCTCGATCCGCTGGTGGAAATCCGCAAGCTTTCTTTTGAAATGGGGCTGAATATCATTCAGGGCAAAGTGAATGAATCGGCAGATGTTTTTGAGACAGGCCACGGCAACGGTAAAACGACTTTGTGCCGCTTGATTCGATATTGTCTTGGGGAGAAAACATTTGGACAAAAGCATATTGTTGAAGAAGTCAGACACTGCTTTCCAGGTGCTTATGTAGGAGCAATCATCGAAGTTGATGGCGTGCAGTGGTCTGTACTTCGTGGTCTTGCTCAACGTGCAAGGCACTACGCGAAGCAGGAGACCAGTCTAGCTGATCTGGTTTCGGCTGAAGGACCGAAAGGTTATTCAGATTTCATCGACACGTTGAAACAAGTTTCATTTGAGGGTTTCGCACAGAGAGATGTGTTGTCTAATAGCCAGCCCATTCAATGGCTGCATCTGCTGGCAATGTGCAGTAGAGATCAGGAAAGTCGATACGACCGCTTTTGGAATTGGCGACATAGCCGAAGTGAATCGCTAAGTCCAAAGTTCGCCAAACCAAAAATTGATGCCGGGTTGTGTGTTCGGGCAATTCTCGGGCTTCTTGATCCGGCGGAATCTGCGTTAAGAACCGAACTGGAACAATTTGAAGAATCTCTTACAAGGATTCAAGAAAAAATCAAAAAGAAGGAAGCTGAGCCTAGTTTTCACATCACTCAACTGAGGAACACTTTGGCAAGCGAATTCGGCATAGAAGACGCGACCACGGCATTAATTGAAAAGGAGCAACTCTTCGGGATTTCTCAGGTCGTTGAAAAGAAGTTAGAAGCATTGCGTACCGAGCTTGATGAAATTGACGAGAAGATTGCCCCGCTAGACCGGCAGATCAATTTAGCATCCGCCTCGATGCTAGAACCTACCGAAATGAGCGATCAGCGAAATGCAGCGAGCAAAGCCACAAACGAAGGCACGGACACTCTCCTCAACGACCTTGAGGAGATGCAAAGCCAGCGTCAATTGCTTATTGACCTGGAGGTGGCTCTGTGCATACCCGGTGGCATAGCATTTGGTGATTGCGAGATGGTTCAAGCACATGTTTTGGAATTAGATCAAAATTTGGAGAAGCTGCGAACTGAAGTATTGCCGCAAACATCTGAAAGGGAACAGGTTGCAGCTGAGCTATCTGAACAATCAAAACGACTGCAAAGGCCAATTGACAAATTACGCCAGCGTCTTGATGATCTTAATCAGCAGAAGGATGAGTTTCTGGAACGTCGGATTGTTTTGAAAAGATGGATCAATCGAATACCCAAAGTAACTGCCGAGTTGCTGAATTGGAACGATATTCTTAGCGGGACAACGCCCTATACGGAACTGACAACGCTGAAAGCAGATGAGGCGACTGCTGAAAGCGATATAATAAAGACAAAAACCAATCTTGGTAAGGTAATAGCCGAGCAAAGTAAGCGAGCCAAACAATTTGGAGGCCGATTCAACAAAGTTGTGCAGCAAACGATCAATAATGAATTCAAGGGAATCATTGGAGTTGATGAGGACGGAATCAACTTTCGAATTAGTCGAAAGAATTCATTATCTGGAGAAGCGTACGAAACGCTCGCAGTACTACTTGCTGACATCGCGTTGCTGTTAGAGAGTTCATTAAAAAAAGTACATCATCCCGGATTTCTTATTCACGACAGCCCGCGAGAAGCTGACTTAAATCTTCGTATTTACGAAAGGCTATTGGAGGAAGCGGCATCTTTAATGCAAGATTCTCGTGATGGCGAAGATATCCCCTTTCAATACATTGTTACCACAACGACTCCACCCTCAGAGCAATTACAAAATGAATCCATTACGATGCACACACTAAGCAGTGGCAGCGGCTCATTGTTTGGAATGCAATTGGAAGTGGCAAATCCAGATGATAAGCAGAAGAAGCTTTTTGATGTAGAGGGAGAGAAGATGATGAGGGAAATTAAGTCGAGCGAGGTCGAACTACCGCCACCTATTGTGGATTGGGATAATACTTGCATAGTTTTTTTGATGGCAGAGGAGATTGGAAAACTCAAACGGCTTCACAAAGCGATTTGCAAGTGGCAAGAGGTCGCTGCAACCGAACTCGATGAATTCCAACATCAATGCAGCCAAAATCACAATCCTGCATGGGACGAGTATGGGTATGACCCTGTTTTAGAAGAGGCATTTATGTTGCAAGAAACAGAGCGAGTCATGTATGCAAACTTCGCTGTTACAATTGCCAGCGTAGTTGAGAATTTTATTATCAATATTTGCAATGTGCGAGGTGTTGCCTGCGTTAATGATTTCGGCGAAACTCATTTTGGCATCGCGTGTCAGTGTTTGGGATGTTCGCTCAAAGTCGTTATACGCGAACTACCGGGATATACGGGTACCCAGCAGGCAAGACTGCTGGGCAATTGCTTCAAGCATTCTGATGGCAAGAAAAATCAGCGGTTCGTGAACAAGTATGGTGGATTTCTTGATGAAATAATTGAGTACGAAAACGAAGATTGGCTCA
>JAESQE010000098.1 GCA_016765335.1 Planctomycetaceae bacterium | reverse complement strand
CCGGCCTTGTATCTTACATGGACTGTCTTTTCTTCTTTGTTTTTATTAGAAAACAAAGAAGAAAAGACAGTCCATGTAAGATACAAGGCCAGAATATTCCTATTTCAAATGGAGTCTGCATGAGATGAAGAGTTCATCATACTGGTGCTGCTCCAGGGGAATGCAAAGCAATCCAGGCTCTGGGGTCAATTCCTCGGGTTGCTTCGCAACACAGACAACCCTCAAGCGGGATTGTCTGTGCTACCCCGCTCGTCCCCTGACGCTTTGGCGAGTTCGAGACCAGTGTGGTGATGCAAGGGCTTGAAAGGTGACCTGATCATAATCAAAAAAAGCGACTTCGCTAGGAAGTCGCCTTTTTTATTTCTGATCCTGAACTACAAATCCCATCAACAAGCTAAGCTGCACGGGCTGGGATGGTGACTGGTAAGTTGGTTTCCTGGCGGATGACATTTCGCACGGCATAATGCTTGTTGGAAGATGTTGTATAATACAGTCTCGTACAGACTTCGCCGATAATCCCTAAACTTAAGAACTGCATGCTGACCATAATGGAAAGCACCGTCAGGGTGAGCAGCGGATTGCCGGTCATATCGACGCCGCTAAAAATTTTCATCCCCACTGTTGCCAAGCCAGATGCAGCTGCAACGGCTCCGCACCAAATACCAGCTCTGCCGAACAGTTTCATCGGGCTATCGAAATACTTCAATAAGAAGTTGACTGTAATTAAATCGAGTACAACGCGAGTTGTGCGTCCGATGCCGTATTTTGTTTCACCAAATCGTCTGGCATGATGTTTCGTGACAACTTCAACACACTTGGCGCCACGTTTGTGAGCCAAAATGGGAATGAAACGATGCATTTCGCCATACAATTCCAGTTCCTGAGCAATCTCTCGCCGGATCGCTTTGAGGGTGCAACCCAAATCGTGGATCGGAAACCCGGTCGTCTTGGAGATAATATGATTCGCAATTTTTGAGGGAAGCTTCCGATTGAGAAAGGCATCTTGACGATTCTTTCGCCAGCCGTGTACCAAGTCGTATCCCTCTTCAATTTTTTCCATCATCAGAGGGAAATCGGTCGGATCATTTTGGAGATCCCCGTCCATCGTAATGACTACATCTTTGATCGCTTCATCAATCCCAGCTTGCATCGCTGCGGTCTGTCCGAAATTCCGACGGAATTCGAGCGCGACAACATGCGGGTCTTTGTCAACAAGTTCGCACAGTGCCTGGAGACTGGAATCGGTGGAGCCATCATCCACAAAAATGATTTCATAATCCCGATTCATNTCGGAAAGAACGTCNTCGAGCTGTTNGTGCAACAGCGGGANATTTTCTTCTTCGTTATGAATGGGAATAACAACAGAGATGCTCAATGGAGCTGANGTNACTTGATTTTTCATGGCGAGAAACCGTTTCTGGAAATCAATAAATGTAAGCTGAATCAAAATCCAGCCTGGGAGTGTTTAAATAGGAATCTCAGCCAACTTGCTGATTCCATTGCAAGATGACAGGAGCTTCAGAGGATTGTTCTGTTTGTGAATNCGGGAGTTTATTAACCAGCTTTGAAAACGATGCTCGCTGCAAGGCCAGCACCGCAACGGACCAACCCATGGCTGCTCCTGCAAAGACATCACTCGGGAAATGAGCACCACACTGCACTCGACCAAAGGCGACAAATGCGGCCAGAAAAAAGAACATCCATTTCGCCTGAGGATGCATCGCGGACAAACAAACCGCAAATGCAAATGCAACGGTTGTATGCCCCGAAGGAAAACTTTGGCTTGTATGAATATCATTCAGGTNCGGAAACCAGCCCTGAAACGATTGCAGAACATCAATCGATGCGACTTCAATATCTCTGGGACGTGCTCGACCAATCACAAACTTGGCGATGTTTGTGCACAAGCCAGCTCCCAAAGTGATTGCACCAATTTGAACATAACTTTTTATGTGCTTACGATTTAACCAAGCTGCGGTAATCAGAACAAAGACCACCCCGATGCCATGCCCGAACGGTTCGGTGTTCTCCACCATTTCGCGAATGAACGAAGGGTAATTTCCCAAGTGTGCAAACCGAACTACCTGCATATCAATCGNCAAACAGCAGGCTGCAATGAGCAACATCACAACGGGAAATGCAATACGAAACCAGACAGGCACCNCAAAAAATCGTGGCGGCTGCGAAGTTAAATTCATTGGTTCGGATTGCAAAGACGACGACACACAACCATCCCTGGTCTGAAGGCAAAAATTGGTTCTCTCAATAGGGCTCGATGATCTACCCAGACCACCGGGCGTCTTGTACCAGATATCCCCGTTTTTAAGCAATAGAGATCCAATTTGCCCTGGAAACAATAGCCTGTGTACATATTGCACAAAAAAAGGCAGGAGCACTGACTGCTCCTGCCTTAATGGAATTCATCTGACATGTCTGCTGAAATTAGAATTCACTCACCAATTCCCCGTCCATGCGGTTACCAAGTCGTGAATAAACTTCCAGGTCGATGTTTTCGGAAAGGAATCGCACCGAACTATCCCCGAGCAGAAATTGTGCCCCGCCAGTATGAAAACTGGCAAACCCACCGGTTTCTTCGGGATTCTCTGGATCCCAGTCCTTAGCAGGATATCTGCCTGCGTTGGGAAATTGTTCCAGATATTCTTCACTTTGATAATTCGGCTCATGAGCTGTATTACGAAGAGTGGCTCTGCTTCCAGAGACCCAACCCAGTTGGATGCCGCCAAATATTTTCTCACCGACCATCAGTGTATGCGAGAGACCATCCGAAACATCATTGGCACTGATCGAGCGATTCAGAATGAAGATTCCGTTATTCTCAGCATTAATGGCTGCATCTTCAGAATGATGCACCCCTGCGTACGACGAGTATGCAAGTTCTATCGAACCTTCTCCTTCGATTTCAATATTTATATCGCGTGGCATAGGTGAAGAGGGGCACGTAATCCAGGACGGCTGATAGGCAGCCACCTCGGCATTGGCAGGATCGTAGACTCCTTTGGAGAAATCGAATTTGTTAAACGCGTTGGAGTCATCCATCTGGGGCAAGATGCGAACCATCCAACCGACATGGTAACCTTTTCGTTCGTTAATGATCGGACTTGTGGGGTTAGCTGTCCCCATCGGAAACGTTTCCCAAAGGTGTTCGTAATTCGTGATGGCTATTCCCATTTGCATCAAATTGTTTTTACAACTGGAACGACGAGCCGCCTCGCGAGCTTGCTGTACCGCAGGTAGCAACAACGCCACCAGGATCGCGATGATCGCAATCACCACAAGTAGTTCAATCAAGGTAAAACCACGAACTGTTGTTTGCCTGAAACGATCCGGCAGTAAGGATTTTCTTTGCTGATACATTTTATTATCTCCTGTCCCAAAAGGTGTGTTTTAGTTTTTAAATGTTGAATTATCTGCGTAGGATGGCGTGCTTGCACCCATCTTTTTTCATTCGCAACGTGTGACGTCGCGAATGCTTTAAGGGAACCTCTATTAATTGAATTCCAGAGGTTCTCGAATACCGTTTAGTTATAAAAAATAGTTCAAAAACCCCCTCTAACTCCCCCTTCCCAAGGGGGAGAACCAATTAATAGAGGTTCCCTTAAGAATATGCTCTGGTCAAAGTCTTGAATGATCGCTGTTGGGCACATGAAGATGGGTGCAAGCACGCCATCCTACTTACTGAGTACCCAACGGTTTTAATTCCATTGTTTTTGTTAGTTTTTGTAGAACTTGTTTGCCCTGTAACAAGGAACCTTCCACGCTCAAGATCGTTTTGTTCTCCCCGTTTTTGATCAGACGAATCTGAACATGTCCGGACTGTTTTAATGCCCATTGATCTGGAGAAATCTCCCAGGTCTCTTTGGTATAATCTTCTTGAGTCTGATACTGATGCAACGCATGAGACATCGCATCATCAGTTAAAACTTGTAATTGCAATCTTTGAGATTGATGAGTCGTTTGTCGTGACAGGGTTGTTGTTGATCGCACGAGGTTGATAATCATGGCTGAGGCGACCAGAAAACATAGAATCACGGTCGCAAGCACAATTCCTCGCCTGCTGGCAGCAAAATGATTGTTCGGCAAACAGTAAGTACGCTTCATTTGCTTGCTCCTTGTGCCACTTCGATAAATCGTCCAGCCTGAGCTTTGATCACCAGTTTCCGTAGTGGAGGTTGCCCGGTCTGCGAAGGCATGGTTCCAGAGATCGGCTGCTCAATTTGTAACGCCACGGTTTGGGAAGTTTCGTCTTGAAGCCACTGGAGCTTCGAGCCTTCAGGGAACCAATAACTTTCTCGCTGCGGCTTTTCTGTCTGCCCTGTTTGCTGTTCTCTTAACAGTTGATGCCCTTTCCAGCGATAGGTAACGCTGGTCGATTCTTTAGCATCTGAAAGATGTAATGATTGGTCGGGATCGATGCGAATGTTGTTCCAATCGTGGGTATGAATATCGCTTCGAAGATCTTCCGAGAGCATGTTCACGACTTGCATTTGACGAGCCTGATTTGAAAAGCTGCGATCTGTTTTCATGCAGTAAAATAAAATGCTGACCACGATAGACATCACAGTCCCCATGAGAGAAATCACAGCAACTTGTTCGATTAGCGAGTATCCGAGGCGACTATTATTAATTGCGGTATGTTTTGTGGAAGCGATTTTCATGAGGCCTCCTGAGTAGTTTGCGGAATTGAAATCCAGGTGGAAAGTTTCACGGTCGTCAGAACTTCCTTTTCCTCTTTGGGCTGTAATTCAAGCTGGAATCGAACCGGCTGATCTGGTTTTTCATCGGAATGTTTTGTGAGCACCAAATGATATTTTTTGGTGTCAATCTGAGTTTCAAGCTGTTGACGGATCGCAGCGACATCTTGTAACTGCACGGCAGAAAACGTGTGCAATTCTTCAACCAGATTCCATGCGGTTTGTTGAAGCAGCGTTTGTTTAGAGATGCGTTGTTGCAATCTGCTTAAATCATGAATCAGAGGCAGAATGTAACTGACCATCACCCCCAGCATAAGCAACGCCACAATCATTTCGGTCACGCCAAAGCCCTCACGACGATTTCGTGCTTTCGAGCTGGTTGTGAAGTTGTTTAAGGAATTCATGTTCAATCTACTTTTTCATTTTTATCTGTGAAAATCCGTGTTTATCCGTGGCTAACTTTCCTGTATTCTCCGTGTCTGTGTGGTTATAATACATTCAAGACAAATCGTTGATCAGCTGTATTAAGGGCATGAAGAGACTGATCACAATAAAACTGGTGCCCAGGCAAAGTGCGAGCACTGCTGTTACGCGGGCGTATTCCATAAAACAAATCAGGCGATGAGTATGTTCTCTTTCAAATTGCAGTGATCTTTCACTCAACGCATACGGCAACCCCCCAGCGACCTCAGCTGCATGCAACAGCGAGGATTGCTGACGAGAAAGAAAACCTTGGGAAGCTAATCCATCCCACAGACTTCCCCCTTGCTGAATATGTTCGTTAATCGACCGGAGTCTGCTACGGATATCTGGTGCCTGATGATGCCGGGAAAGTGAATCGACTGCCTGCAAAACCGATTGATCCGCTTGGGCTGTCACGCTCAGATATCGCAGAATATCCGCAGAGGCTCGCTGAGGGGTAAACCGAACCGCCAGCCGTAAAATCGGCCCCAGGATTCCCCATCCCCTGAGAA
>JAESQE010000097.1 GCA_016765335.1 Planctomycetaceae bacterium | reverse complement strand
AGGCAGACAAGAATGTCTGCCCTCCGCTCGCAATAAATTTTGAATTAATAGAGGTTCCCTTAAAAATCAAATGGTAATTAGTTAAGAATACGCAGAGCCATTTCTCCAATTTGCTGCGTTGTGTTAAACGCGGCAATATTAGCCTCATACGCACGAGAAGCTTCTAATGCATTTACGAACTCTGTGACAAGGTTGATATTGGGATAATTAACGTAGCCCTCTAAATCAGCATCAGGATGACCAGGTTCGAGCACCCTGCGAGGCTCAGAGGCGGTATCTTTTTGAACTTCAAATTCGACACCAACAGCCTTTCCATTTCTTTTTTCCGCAGAGAAAGTGACCAAACGTCTCTGAAACGCAGACGCATTGCCATCTTTATCACGCGTCGTGTTTACGTTCGCAACATTTTCTGCAATTGTGTTCAAGCGCTGACGTTGAGCCACAAGACCAGAAGTAATGATATCGATTGTCTTAAACATAATAATCTCCTGTGATACGCAGACTGTCTCTACAAAGCAGTTTCGATTAGACAACTCGTTCGCTAATAACAGTTTCCAACATATTCATTTGTGAAATCATGACTTGAATTGCAAAGCTTTGCATCCCGGTATTTTTGACCATTTCCATTGATTCCTGCTCGATGCTTCGATTGCCTCCATCATGAAATGTAACATTCTTTGACGAAGCATCATGAGCAACATTCAGTTCTCGGCTAAAGTAATCTGCCAAGTTCCGCATTTGCCCTCCTGTTCCACCCTCGATACCACCGGGCGTCGATGAAAAGGGTGATTGCTGCATTCCCGTCAATAACTCTTGAGGCAACAATTGAGACTGAGCTGAGGCAGTCCCGGAAGAGATGTTCTCTCGCCTGGCTAAAATCGCCTGCTGCAATGCGCGTTCAAAATCTTGAACTGGCAGATCACGCATCTCATAACCAGGAGTGTCAATATTGGCAATATTTCCCACAAGCACCTGATGGCGGCGTTGACCAAAGGAGGTCACCTTTTCCAGGATGGGAATTGTTGTCTGTTGAAGAAGTGAATCCAGCATGATCGCGTACCAAATAGAGGAAATGACATCGCAAAGTGCACCACACGCCCCTTGCGACTAACCGTGTATTGAAAAATTATTGACTTCGGTCAAATTGAGAATCAAATGATTCCTGACTATAAGCATCCTGAACATGTATCGTGTTCGAAACGGCCTCCAGTTGTGATTGTGTTGCATCTCGTTTTTGTTGAAGCTGCGAAGTACATGTCTGCTCAAGATCCATTAATTCTGCAAGGACTTGCTCAGAAAGTGAAAGCCAGTGCTCACATTCACGACGAAGAGCTACCGAAATTGTCTCTCTATTTTCTTTCCATTGTTCTAACAGTGGTGGATCAGTACCGGAAAGAGACTGTAATGCATCCAATATAGTCTGTTTTTTAAGCAGTAATTCGATCAATTCGTTGTACTGCCCCTGGCCGATTAATTCTTGCTGCTTCGTGGATAATTCCAACAACAGCCGTGAGTATTCGTGTCGCCGCTGAAACAGCGAACGAAAGTCATCTCCGGTCAATGGTGGCTCATTCCCATTAAAAACACGCAACGAGGGAGTTTGAGCTACATTTTCCTCAGACAGGTCTCTCAAAAGACCTGCTGTCACAGGAGTATAATTTGACATGCCTCATCTCTTTCAATTATTTAATCAATCAACAAATGATTGCCATTTATCCAAGGACGCTACAGAGCTGCTGGTTTAATATCTAAAGCCAAATCGTAGAGATCCAGGTACTGTTTAAGTAACTTCCCCCACTGCTGTTTATTAAAGCTTGTAAAGGATTCAGAGAACGGTTCTTCAAGCTGATTCAGAATCACGCGAGCCTGCTCCAATTGCCTGCGAGCTTCATCCTCTGCTCCCAACTGCCTGTAACATTCAGCAATACGAAAATATGCAATCAGGACAATCGGGTCACCGGAAAACTGATAAGCTGCTGAACTATAAGTTTCGATCGCTTTGCGATAGCCTTCCATTGTCGGATCATACACCGCCAGATTGTATTGAATGTGGGCTGGTTCAAAGTAAGCATCACGCATGAACTGAAGCGAAATATCATCGAGTTGATCTTTGAGCTTCTCAACAGCCAACTTCTCCGACAAAATATTGTATTGTACTATTGATCGCGACATCAACGAACGAATCTCTTTTAATAGTTCATTACGGGTATTCTCTGTTTCTGCACTTTTCAGCAAAGCGACAGGCCTGCCTGCTCGATATTGCAAACCTTTAGCCAACAACCAACGAGCCTCCAAAGAGCGGGCATGATCAGGAACTCTTGTTACAAATTGATCAAGGCCTCTGATCGCCTGTTCCACTTGCTCGTAATGATCAATCCCGACCTCAATTTCATCCCCTGATAGTTCAGCCAGTTTGTCGATGAGGATCACAGGCCGAGTGTCTGAAGTATTGAACAAGGCCTGACCAAGTTCAAAAAGAGCCGACTGCCATTCGGTTGCAATAGGAGACAATGGACTTTCGTTAATTAAAGAACTCCAAATACTAATCGCTTTCTCTGTCTGATCTTGTTCCAGATAAGCCTGACCAAGCAATAGCTGTGCATCGTAAACCGCCTGATCTTTCGGATATTTTTTAATCAGCTTTTCAAGTAGCACAATCACTTCGTCAATATTGCTTTCTTCGGTCAGCAGGTCCACGTCCATCATCGTTCTGGCACGCATAATCATCGCTTGAGGCAATCCAACTCGCGGATTAGTTGCAATGTACTTCCTGATCATCAGCAATGCATTTTTGAAATCCTTGCCCCGACGATACAAAATCGCTGCTTCCCACAACGTTTCACCATATTTGCCAGAAGCCCGAAAACTATTTGCCAATCGTGCATAGGCATGCCCTGCTCGCTTCCAATGCTCCAAGACATTCCGCTTCGCCTGGGGATCATTTTGATTCCCTGCGTCATCAAGTTCCTTCTGTACTAACTCTGCTCGCTGCTTGCTTGCTAAAGCAGAAAGCACATTCGCATCCTCCTCAGTAAACAAAGGCACCATATGCTCAGCCAGGATTACCGAAAAACGAAAATGCTCGTACCGGTCAGATTTTCTCCACTGAGTAGATGCTGCCTGCACAAGCAATCTCGCCTCTTTCAGATTAATCCAACGATTTGTAAACGAATCGGTCGATTGCACCAAAGCCAAGGCTCGCAAATAATAGACAAGAGCCTCTTCGTGTAATCCTTTTTTTCTCGCAAGATCCGCAGCATACAAATTCGCAGGAAAGCAAACTTCCGACTGTGTATCTAACGCAGGCTTTTCTAAATGATCCAAAGCCTGATCGATATTTTTCTCCATCGAATAACTCAAGCCGACGACAAAATGCCCCTGCATCGTTGCCCGTTGTTGCAGCCCAGACTTTTTCGCCACCAAGCTCTGTAATATTTCCCGAGACCTCGCCGGATTTCCTCGATCTAATGCAATTCTGGCCAAAAGAATTTGCAGGTTATCAGTTAATGCAATCTTCATTTGACTAGTAAACAATTCCGAATCAATCATCTCCTGTATTGTCTTCAATATCGATTCAGCCTTATCAAGTTCTTTATTCTGACGGCTCAAATCCGCAATATACATCAACCCCTGACCTATCTCATCCGGGGTTAATGACTGTTTTTCCAAATCAGGATCAACAATTGCTTCCAGACGACCAATGACTTCAGTTCTCTTTTCTCTCGCTTGATCCAAGTCATTTTCAACCAGCAGAGACGCCTTAAGCACATTAGGGTCAAGGTAGCATTCCCCAAGCATCAGCATCGTTTGAGACTTGTATTCTTCTGATTGCAAGTAAGCCAATTCAAGCTCACTCCTTGCATCGTAAAGGCGACCCAGATAAAAGTAGCATGCACCTAAAGCATAAGACCACTGGGGACGCAGTTCGCTATCTAAAGATTTCAGATTCGCTTGTTCGAGATACCGTCTGGCCAGATCAAAACTCTGAGAAGCGATACTCCGATTCATAATCGGCGAATCTTTGATCACCTTTTCTGCTTTCCTGAAATACGAGATGCCAACCACATACTCTAAAGAACCACCAATATCGGGGTCTTTCAATTGTGATTTGAGTAGCTTCATTGATTTCAAATAAGCAGCTTTTGTTCGCCCGGAATCGAGCATCTCAACAACTTGCTGCGACAATTCCCGAGGACTTTTGGCCGGCTCCTTAACAACCAGCCAGACCCCCCAAGGTAAACCAATCCCCAAAGCCAGACTAAGCGAAAGCATGGGATAAAATCCAAGCCCATCCGTCGGTTGAGTGACCTCAACGACAGTTTCTTCTGATCCAGAATCTTCTTCCGGAACTTCGGCCATAATGAGCCTGATCCAAACGAGGGATTACTAAAAAGGGGAAAGTAGGTCGTAAAGACCCATCGGACGGGCAAACGGACCGCATAAGAACTCGACCGTTTGTGAGTTGCATGTACCGGAAATATGCAATTTGTGTCAAGACTTGAGGAAACTTTAGCATTTTTACACAGTTCGCTGAAAATAGATTATTTCCAATTCGAAGCGGCAATTAGCCCCTCATACACATTTCAGATCAAACTCAATCCGGGAGCGTGAGGCTCCTGCCGAACCATGTTTAATTCCACGCCTCTAGCACGACCTGGCTCCGCGGAGTGTCACCATTCAGGTTTCCGCCCAGTATGCCCTGTAATAAATAGAAACTCCTACTGACGCCCACAAGCGGTCTTCAAAAACCGAACCCACAAACAGAGGGCAATCGCCTACTAGTCTTCGTCAGACGCCCTGATCTTCCTGGGCTTGTCCATGCGGACCTGGGTACCGGAAAGCAGGTCGTGTAATGTCTTTTTATCTGGTCGAAACAAAGCCATCAGATTACCAATGCACAATGTGAAAATTGTACTGAGGAATATCATTGCCAGATATCTCCCCCATGATTGCATCGTAGAAATGTGCCGATAGTCTTCATCACACACATAAAGCTTAATATTTACCTTTCCAATACTTGCCTGATCAATTCCCGACTCAGGACCAGCAATCAATATTCCTCCAATAATGATCATCAAACCGAAATGAATACATATTCCGATCGTCTGCGCCTGATCGGGTAACTCAACTTCAAGTGAAGTCAACACAAAATAAACAATCCCTTCCAGCATCGTCGCCAATATATTTACAAAAAACATATCGAGGGTATACGCAATAAATCGCTTGCCAGCCGGAGCAGGAATAGTTGTTCTTCGCGTTCGAATTTTCTCTTCCGACTCGTTTTTGACGTATTTCTTCTCTTTCAAAGAGCCAACCAAGTTCAATGCTTTTTTCAAATGCAATGTGAACAAACCATTGGCCCGAGCAACCACCAAGCTTGAAAAAGCCAAAAGAATTAAAAAGCTTCTAAG
>JAESQE010000096.1 GCA_016765335.1 Planctomycetaceae bacterium | reverse complement strand
CCAGCCCATGCAAAACTGACTGAACCTCACAGGGTATTGTTCTGGCCCCAGAAGTATCCAACATCTGGGGCCAGAACCACTTTCTTTATGCAACCCGTAATCTGCAAAGCAGAGCTACAGGGACAACTCAACAATCGATTGGCGCCCCAGCCACCCCTTCATCGAATCACTACTTCAGTTTTCGTTGTCCCAGGCGGTCGCCGTGTGGTGGGCGGACGGGGACATTGAGTGCGTTTCGTGATTGAAGTTCTTCGAACAGTTGAGTTCGCATCTTTTCGATTTGCGGTTGATAAGCTGGGATTTGAATCAGGTTGTGCCGTTCGTCTGGATCGGTTTCCAGATCGTGAAAACTGTCGATATCCCAGGTGCCGTGGTAATAGACGAATTTGTAGCGATCAGTTCGAATGGCGAACAGCGTTGGAGTAGCAGGAAAATTCCATTCCCAGTGGTACTCGTAAATAAAGTGCTTACGCCAATCAAGCTCTTTCCCTTTGAGTAGCGGGTAAAACGATTGACCATCAAACGTCCCTTCAGCTGGCGGAGTAACTCCTAGTGCATCGAGAATGGTCGGGGCAATGTCGATGTTCAGAGCCATTTGTTCGAGCTTCTTCCCAGCTTCAAGATTCCCTGGTGCCCAGGCAAGTAGTGGGACTCGGATCGATGTTTCAAAGGCATCTCGTTTATCGTAGAAACCATGTTCGCCCAGATGAAATCCGTTGTCTCCCATGTAAATGACCATGGTGTTTTTTGATAGGCCGGATTTATCGAGATAGTCGAGCACGCGACCAATGTTTTCATCGACTGTGTAAACGCATTCTGAGTAGTCGTAAAATAAATCATCCAGATCGGAAACGGGATCTTTATCGAATGGCCCGGTTTCCATGTGATCGATACCATGAATCGAATAGCGGCGCTGTTTGACCCAGTTAGGTTGCGTGCGATAATTGCGTTCGGTGCGGGCACGGGTTTGCGGGTAATCAATCGGTTTGCCGTGATATCTTCCCGCGTTTCGCTTGGCAGGTTGAAACGGATAATGCACAGCTTTGAAAGCGAGTTGCAAATAGAAAGGTTTTTTCGTATCCCGTTTCGAACTCATCCACTGCAGTGCCTGGTCGGTGAGAATGTCTGCATTGTAACCTTCGAACTGTTGGCGTTTGCCGTTGATGTTTAAAATGGGATCGAAATACGTTCCCTGTCCTTTGAAGCTAACCCAATGATCAAACCCCGGGCGAGCAGAATCGTCATCGTGCCCCATGTGCCATTTTCCGACATAAGCCGTCTGCATTCCAGCTTTTTGAAGATACTGCGGGAAGAACGTGGTATCTGGCGGGACAGGGCGTTGATTATCGACCACCTGATGCCGATGCATGTATTGCCCGGTCAAGATCGAAGCCCGACTCGGCGAGCAAAGCGATGTCGTCACAAACGCATTCGCCAAATGAACTCCTTCTTTAGCCATCCGGTCCATGTTGGGCGTTTCGAGCCATTTGGGAGATTTCGGGTGAAAGCTCATGAAGTCGTAGCGGTGATCATCAGAGAGAATGAAAATCACATTCTCAATTTTGTTTTTTGACTTGGCACCATTTGCAATCGAATCTTGAACAGAGCAAAAGCCCATGCTCGCAACGACTGCAATAAGAAGTATAAAACGGATTATCACACGACTACTTGGGATACGCATATTTCTCGCCCTTATGAAATAACTATTTTGGAGTCTACATTACATCGGCGGATCGCTCGGATTTCAAGGCTTACGGTTTTGGACGATTGAGAGATTGAAGAAATTATTACATTAAACACGACTTTGCTTTTGTGCGTGCTTCCTGGATCTGCACCGTGAGTCAGAGATATAATTTTGAATTCCCGTTTAGATTCACCTTGCTTTCGGTAGTCTGTATTGGGCGAGGCATCTATCATGAGGGTCTGTGTTTTGTTCAGTGAAANCTATTTTTGAGAGCCAATAATGACCAAAGAACTTTTTGACCTGCTTGCCAAGTACGATACTCCGACCGTTTGTAATGCGATTGAATTGTGGGATTTGCGGTCTCGCACGGCTGGGTATATGAATGAATCGATCAAAGCCAGTTTTCTCGGTTTTCCTCCGATGGTTGGGTTGGCACTCACCTCGACGTTTCGCTCCTCGGCAGCTCCGATGGGTGGTGATGCTTATTCCAGTTTGACTGCCCAGACGGAAATTATGGAAAAGATGGGCGTGCCAGCTGTGATTGTTTTTCAGGATTTAGATAGTCCGATTGCAGCTGCAACGTTTGGTGAAGTGATGTGTAGCACCTACAAAGGGTTTGGTGCAGCCGGGCTAATAACATCCGGGACAGGTCGAGACTTAGAGCAAGTCGAAGCGATCAATTTCCCCGTGTTTACCTCCGGGGCACAAGCTGCGCATGGCTATTGTCATTTTGTTGATATTGATATTCCGGTTTCCGTTGGTGGGATTAACGTTCGTCCCAACGAATTACTGCACGGCGACTGTAACGGGATAACAACGATTCCAGCTGAAATCGCCAGCGAAATCCCTGGTGTTTGTGACGAAATTATCAAAGCAGAACAGATCGTTCTTGATTATGTGAGATCCGGTAGCGTGACCTCAGCCGGTTTTGATGAAGCCCGCCAGGCCTGCGGCGATGCCATCACAAAATTGTCTCAAAGACTCAAATCAAACTAAGCAAAAGGCGAGCCAGGGCCAGTAATGGCCCTGGTTGGTTTGATGTTTCGTGATGATGCGTTCGGCTCAGGAGAATTCAGCGAATACTGATTGCCTGGGCTAGCGGTTTGATGACGCGTTCGATGACGTGTTCCTGCAAAAGTTCTTCGCTGCTTTCTCGCAATTCGTGAAGCGTTTCTTCGTAGGAAGATTCTGTTTGCAGGCTGCCGTATTGCCGGACAGTGAAGTAGACGCTGATCGATTCTTCTGGAAATTCACCGCGTCTGACCTGATAGGCGTTCGTGCGAGTTTCTATTACAAGGCGAGCTTGCCTTCTGCATGAATCGTTCATCGCAATCGTAATTGATGGTTCGAAGTTGAGAACCTGCTTGTCGGGGATGTCGCTGAATACATCAATCACAGGGCCGCCGCCAAGTGCCTCTGCAACGATTTCGTCGTGGTTTCCTTGGTAATTGAAATCAAAACCGAACATAAAATCGAGGGCTTCACAATCAAGTGGACTCACAGAAAGCATGTACGGGGCCAGTTGTAAAACCAGGCTGTGCTGCTCTATTGCTGCATCAATTGATGTCGGGTTCACGCATCCGCTGCAGATTCTTTTTGACTCCACTGAAATCCAGCGGTGTTGCGGTTGGTCCTTGTCTTCTTCCAGAATGAAGTCGCCGCTGTCGCGAGAGTAGAAGTTNCGCATGCTTGGGTAGGTCTTTTGCACNCGCTCGAAAAANCNGAGAATCGTGTCTCGCCCAGCTGGCAATGTCATCTCGGTGCTCAGGTTCATGTTGACGAAGAACTCATCCGAGAGATTTTCGTAGATTGATGTCATAACATTACTTCCTCTGGCAGATAGCGTAAGTTCTTGGTTGCATCAAAATGATTTGCTTATATTGAAAAAATATCGGGCAACTGAAATGTATCGCGATTGAAATTCTTGATAGGTTGTATTCAAATAATACCCAGCAGTCGCGCTCAGGTCAAAGAGGGTGAGTCAGTTCCTTTTTTCTNNCTNGAGAAGGTTCTTGAGATTGACTGNNAGGGTTTGTGCTAAAAGNTTGNTGNAGGCNATTTGATTCTTGTTGGCATCTGTTGANAAAGCAGTCATCATGAAATATNCGATCGANCAAGAGNTTCTTCAGGCCAGCGTCTTTGAAACAGGCTTGGGCTGGCTGGTTTTGGCAGGGTATTGCAGAGGAGATAATTCCTCTGCACATTGCTCTGGCGATAATTGCGCGGTACTCAGGGTTCTGTTTGGAGGGAGCACAAAAAGGGAAGCCGAAGCTTGCTGGCAGGAAGAAATCGACGCTGTTCTTGATTCCCAGGGGCCAAGTCTAAAGGTTTCAGGTGAAGGGGAGATTGTTGACTGGTATCCAGATTGCAGGAAGAAGCTTCAGGCATTTGGCTGTGGGGAAACAGTTGATTTTACTGGTATTCACTGCGATCTAACCGATATGACTTCGTTTCAGCAGGAAGTTTTACAGGCCACGCGGTTGATTCCTGCTGGAAATGTGATTGCTTACGG
>JAESQE010000095.1 GCA_016765335.1 Planctomycetaceae bacterium | reverse complement strand
TGCCTTTATCAATCTCTAGCAGGAAGTTATCTTATCTTCACGATTATAGATTGTTTGCAGGACACAAGCAATCTCCAAGTGAGATGGTCTTGCTTGATAGAAGATGAATTTGATTCGGGAGATGGATTAAACAAAGCTCTGATGACATGGAAAACATGTCGACTCGGTTCCCACAGGGGGGATACACCAACTGCTAGTGTGGGGGAGGTACCCAATAGAATGCAATTTTGTTTTGCAGTCTCTCATCAACTTGCACTTGGTGCGTCAAAACAGGAGAATGGTAGCTGGGTGGTTCGCCTCTTAAAATCGATTTGTAGAACTGTTAATCTTACAAAGGGAGGTCTGTGATGGATGCAAGCAAACGCTTTATTCGATTTTTCAATGAGCTAACAATCGATGACATTCCATTGGTGGGTGGCAAGAATGCATCACTCGCGGAAATGTATCGGGAGTTGATGACCGAAGGGATCAAGGTTCCCAACGGTTTTGCCATCACCGCCCAGGCATACTACTATCTTCTTGAGCAAGATGGCGCCGGCAAGGCCCTGCGAAAAGCAATCGAGGGCCTGAATCCATCTGACGTAGAAGATTTAGCGAAACGTGCTGCTCAGGCTCGATCAATAATTTACGGGGTGCCGCTACCTGAGGATCTTCGAGAGCAGATGCTTGAAGCTTACCATCGTTTACTCAAAGAATATGGCGGGGAATTGAGTCTTGCTATTCGTAGTTCAGCCACTGCCGAGGACTTGCCGACGGCCAGTTTTGCCGGTCAGCAAGATACTTACTTAAACATCAAGGGCGAAGCTGAATATCTTGATGCGTGCAGGCGGTGCTTTGCAAGTCTGTATACTGACCGCGCGGTTCATTACCGGATCGATCAAGGCTTTGATCATTTCGATGTTGGGTTATCGGTCGGCGTAATGAAAATGGTACGTTCCGATTTGGCTGCTTCTGGAGTGATGTTTTCTCTGGATACCGAAACCGGATTTCGTGATGTAGTCTTTATTACCGGTGCCTATGGTCTGGGCGAGAATGTCGTGCAGGGAACAGTTGATCCAGATGAGTTTTACGTGCACAAGCCAACGTTCGAAAAAGGATATCGAACAGTGCTGCGAAGGACGTTAGGCAAGAAAAAGATCAAAATGATTTATTCCAGTGGGCGAACACGCGAATCAGTTCGCAATGTGCCTACTGCTTCTGAGGAACGGAATCGATTTTGTATCAGTGATGCCGATGTTTTGAAGTTAGCTGATGCCGCAATCAAAATTGAAAAACACTATAGTAAGAAGGCTGGTCAGCATCGGCCGATGGATATGGAATGGGCTAAAGATGGGCTGGATGGCGAATTGTATCTAGTGCAAGCACGCCCGGAGACCGTCGCCTCGCAGACAAATGAGTCGGTGCTGGAAGAGTATCAATTGACCGGAAAAACAGGAGAACTTCTAACCAAAGGACGTTCTGTTGGGACGAGAATCGCATCGGGAAGAGCGAGAGTAATTTCGAGTCGGGAGAATTTGTCTGAATTCCAGGAAGGCGAAGTTCTCGTTTCGGACACGACAACCCCCGATTGGGAACCGGTGACGAAAAGAGCCGCTGCGATTGTGACAAACCGAGGCGGTCGAACTTGCCATGCAGCGATCATCTCTCGTGAACTGGGCAAGCCAGCTGTCGTGGGAGCAGAAGATGCAACTTCAGTAATAAAGACTGGCGATCTGCTAACCGTTTCTTGTGCCCAGGGAGATGTTGGTCGTGTCTATGCCGGGGAAATTCCCTACGAGATCATCAAAACTAATTTGAAACAGTTTTCGCGACCGATTACTAAAATTATGATCAATCTGGGGAATCCCGAGCTAGCATTCAAAACCAGTTTTCTGCCCAATGATGGCGTTGGCCTGGCACGTATGGAGTTTATCATCAATGAATATATCAAGGTGCATCCGATGGCCTTGTTGCATCCTGAGCGAATTGAAGATGAATCCGAACGAGCAGAGATTGCCAAGTTAGTCAGCAACTACGACAGTGCATCACAGTTCTTTATTCAGCGACTCTCTGAAGGGGTAGGGACAATTGCTGCTGCATTTTATCCCAAACCGGTCGTTGTGAGGATGTCTGATTTCAAAACGAACGAGTACGCGTCCCTGCTGGGAGGCCGGTCGTTTGAAGCGAAAGAAGACAATCCAATGATTGGTTTCCGAGGGGCCTCACGCTACACTCATCCTGCTTACGCCGAGGGATTTGTCCTGGAATGTGCAGCGATGAAACGAGTCCGCGATGAGATGGGCCTGACGAACGTCAAGCTGATGATCCCATTTTGTAGACGCATTGAAGAAGGGCAAAAAGTACTCGATGTGATGGCTGAGCAGGGATTGAGTCGTGGTAAAAATGGTCTCGAAATCTACGTGATGTGTGAAATCCCCAATAATGTCATACTGATTGATGAGTTTGCAAAGTTGTTTGATGGATTTTCCATCGGTTCGAATGATTTGACACAACTGACATTGGGAGTAGATCGTGACTCCGCTATTGTCGCCTTTGATTTTGATGAACGGGATCCGGGTGTCAAAAAAATGATTCGCCTGGCGGTAGAAGGAGCCAGGCGGAATGGTCGTCATTCGGGGATATGCGGCCAAGCCCCCTCGGATTATCCGGAGATGGCGGAGTTTCTGGTTGAAATTGGAATCGATTCGATGAGTCTGACTCCGGATACGGTGCTCAAAACAACGGAACACGTATTGGCTGTCGAAAAGCGACTTGGGCGGACAAAATAATGGATAGTTTAGAATTTCAGAATCTCCTCGAAGATCATTTCTTTACAGATGATTTATCAGAGTCGTTAATTAATGCGTTGGCAGCAATCGGCAGGAAAGTTCCGATCACATCAGGTTCGGTTTTGTTTGAACAGGGGAGCAGGCACGATTGTGTTTATGTTATCTGCCAGGGAACAATACGATTGGAAATGAATGTACCAGGACGAGGAGAAATCCCGATTCTCACCATCGGAGCGGGGGAATTGCTGGGATTTTCTCCGTTGTTTGAGGATCAGGTCATGACCGCTCGTGCGATTGCATTAGAGGATGGGCTTGCCATCAGTATTGATGCTAAGGAACTAATGGAGTTATGCGAACAGAACTCCGAGCTTGGATATCGCGTGATGAAAAAAATAGCGGGGGCCTATGCCAAGCGTCTTGTTGCAACAAGACTGCAACTGCTGGATCTTTTTGAAGAAACAACCACTTACGAAGGATCGGGAGGGTGATGGAAAGTGAAAACAAATACTTGCTTCCCAAGCAGGGCTTACAGGATTTAATCCTTGCATTGAAGACTGCGGGTTATTTGGTCATTGGTCCGAAGATTGATCAGGAAGCCATCGTCTATGACGAAATTGAATCTATTGAGGATTTGCCTCGTGGTTGGACGGACCTGCAAGCTCCAGGCCAGTATCGTCTAAAAAAACGAGACGATGACGCGTATTTTGGCTATGTGGTTGGGCCTCGATCATTGAAACAATATCTGTATCCCCCCCGGCAACTTGTCGCGACTGCAACGCGTGATGGGCAACGATGGGAATTTGAAGCGATCGAAAATGTCGATGAAAAATATGCCTTCATCGGTGTGCGTGCCTGCGAAATCGCTGCGATGCGGGTGCAGGATCGGGTCTTTCTGGAAGGTGCTTATGTCGATCCTCTGTATGCTAAGCGGCGAGAGTCTGCGTTGATTGTCGCAGTCAACTGCACGATGGCTGCCTCCACTTGTTTTTGCACTTCCATGGGGACCGGCCCCCGCTGCAATAACGGCTTTGACTTGGCTTTAACAGAATTGGCTGACGCCTTTGTGATTGAAGCGGGAAGTGAAAAAGGCGAGAAGATACTGCGCGACCTGCCGAGTTCTCCAGTCACAACAGCCGATCTCGATCAGGAGCAAAAACTTCAGCAACAAGCGGTTGACCAAATCAGTAAGACGATGAATCCGGTCAATCTTCGTGAAGATTTATTGGCGAATCTGGATCATGATCGCTGGGCAGAAACTGCTCAACGATGCCTTTCCTGCGCGAATTGTACAATGGTTTGTCCGACATGCTTTTGTACTACTGTCGAAGAAGTCAGCGATCTTACGGGAGACAACATCGAACGTCAGCGAAATTGGGATTCCTGTTTTGATATCGACTTCAGTTATCAGAACGGTGCCATCGTACGTGATGATGTGCGGTCCCGTTATCGCCAATGGCTGACTCACAAATTGGCAACCTGGCACGATCAGTTTGATCAATCAGGCTGCGTGGGATGCGGGCGTTGTATTACGTGGTGTCCGGTTGGTATCGATTTAACAGAGGAAGTTGCTGCGATTCGAGGGAATAGGGAATAGGGAATAGGCATTAGGGATTGGGCGTTAGGCGTTAGAGATCATTTGAGATACGAAACTGAACGTAAGAGGAATTTATTTTGGTAGTAGAATTGTCGGCAGTAAAATCTGTTTCTCCCTGGCAGACGCATTCGGTTCGAATTGTGTCTGTCAAAGCGGAGATTCCAGGGGTTATGACCTACCGTCTGAAATTTGTTGATCAGGCGGTCGGGAATTCGTTTACTGTTGAACCGGGACAGTTCAACATGTTGTATCTTCCAGGATATGGTGAGTCTGCAATTTCGGTTAGCGGTTACGATCCAGAAAACAACGAGTTACTCCATACGGTTCGAGCAGCTGGGAATGTGACACGGGCATTGTCTCGACTCGTTGTGGGGGATGAGCTGGGACTGCGTGGGCCTTTTGGACAAGGCTGGCCGATGGAAACAGCTCGGGATGGTCATCTTGTTTTGATTGCAGGGGGACTTGGATTCGCACCGATTTGCTCTGCAATTGAAACAGCGGTCCAGCAAAGTTCCCGGTACAGACGCATCTCCATTTTGGCAGGTGCCCGTAGCCCGGATCAATTGCTTTATGGGCAGCAATATAATCTTTGGAAAGCAGCCGGGGCGGAACTGCGTTTAACGGTAGACCGCGCGACATCTCAATGGTCCGGAAACGTAGGGGTCGTTCCGTTACTTGTTAACAGGATAGAAATTTCCGATCCTGCGACAACAACCGTAATGATGTGTGGTCCAGAAATGATGATGTGGTACACAGCCAAGGCTGCAACGGAGCGGAATATTCCTGCTGAAAACATCTGGCTGAGTATGGAACGAAATATGAACTGCGCAATCGGTCACTGCGGACACTGCCAGTTTGGCCCAGCATTCATCTGCAAAGATGGCCCGGTTTTGCGTTACGATAAAATTGCCTCTTACCTGAAAATCAAGGGGCTGTAACAATGGAAACAGAACAGACCCCAAACGTAAAAAAGAAGCCAAAGCTGGCTGTGTTCAAATTTGCTTCATGCGATGGATGTCAGCTTTCGTTACTCAATGCTGAAGAGGATTTGATTGCGATCGGTGAAGCGGTCGAAATTTCTCACTTTCTTGAAGCCAGTAGCCGAGTCACACCTGGTCCTTATGATTTGACGCTGGTGGAAGGATCGATCACAACGCCGAAGGATCAAGTTCGAATTCAGGAGATCCGCAAACAATCTCGTTATCTGGTCACCATCGGAGCCTGTGCGACCGCAGGTGGGATTCAGGCGTTACGGAACTGGGGCGATCATGAAGAATTCCAGCGGATAGTTTATCCGAATCCCGAATACCTCGAAACGCTGGCAACATCGACCGCGATTTCCGATCATGTGCAGGTCGACTTCGAACTTCGTGGCTGCCCCGTGAATAAGAACCAGCTCGTTGAGTTGATTCAGGATGTCTTGCAAGGTCGCAAACCGCGTTTTCCCAGGCACTCGGTTTGCATGGAGTGTAAGCGAAGTGGAACGGTTTGCGTGACGGTCTCACGCGGGATCCCCTGTCTGGGACCAATTACGCAAGCTGGTTGCGGCGGATTGTGCCCTGAGTATAATCGTGGATGTTACGGTTGCTTCGGCCCGGCTGCTCAGGCGAATGCGTCTGGACTTAGCAACTGGCTGCTGGAGCATGACGTCAGCAAATCCGAACTGGTTCCCTTGTTACGAAACTTTAACGCCGATGCACCTGCCTTCCGGGAGGAAGGAAATCGGCTTTCCAATGAGCAGGATTACACAGACGAATAATGTCCAAGACACGATCAATAAAAGTGGAAGCTCTCTCCCGGGTTGAAGGGGAAGGAGCGTTGCATATCCGGCTGGCTGGCGATGTGATTGAATCCGTCGAGCTTAACATTTATGAGCCACCGCGTTATTTCGAAGCATTTTTACGTGAACGATCTATCGAGGAAGTCCCGGACATCACTGCCCGAATTTGCGGTATCTGTCCGGTCGCCTACCAGATGAGTTCTGTGCATGCGATCGAAAACGCGTTGAAGATTCGCGTTTCTCCAGAAACCCGCCGACTTCGCAGATTAATGTATTGCGGGGAATGGATTGAAAGTCATGTTTTGCATATTCACCTGCTGCACGCTCCGGACTTTCTGGGATGTGCAAGCGGTCTGGAGATGGGGCAGTCTTATCCCGATGAACTCAAGCGAGGCTTGCGACTCAAAAAGCATGGTAATCAATTACTGGATGTTTTGGGCGGACGTTCGGTTCATCCGGTCAACACGGCTATTGGTGGTTTCTATCGATCTCCTTCAAAACAACGTTTACAAGAATTGATTCCCGATTTTGAATGGGGACTGCAAGCGGCTGTTGAAGCAACTCGCTGGGTCGCAGGATTCGATTTTCCCGACTTTCAACACGATTACGAAATGATCTCATTATCGCATCCTGATGAGTATCCGATGAATGAGGGTGAAATTGCATCCAATAAACGATCTGCAATTTCGGTGGATCGGTTCGAGCAGGAATTCCGAGAATATCAGGTGCCTCATTCGACCGCTTTGCAAGCAGCTCGCGTCGATGATCATTCCAGTTATCTGGTTGGCCCGTTGGCCAGGATTAGTCTTAATAGAGATCGTTTGTCGCCGACCGCAAAGCGACTGGCTGATGAATTGAATTTCGATTCTTCGTGCACGAACATCTTCATGTCGATTATTGCTCGCAGTCTGGAAGTGGTTCATGCGTATGAAGAAGCTTTGGATATCCTGCGTGATGCCCCTTGCCCCAGCCCTTCGAAAGTTTCTTATGAGTATCAATCTGGAGAAGGCTGCGCGGCGACCGAAGCTCCACGCGGCATTTTGTATCATCGGTATGCTGTTGATGAAAAAGGTCTGATTAAAGATGCACAGATTATTCCGCCCACGTCTCAGAATCAGTTGCAAATTGNAAAGGATCTGATGAAATTTCTGCCTGGCGTTTTATGCGATGATGACCAGCAAACGGCTAGAGATTGCGAACGATTGATTCGATCTTATGATCCCTGCATCAGTTGTGCGACGCATTTTTTACAACTGGATATCGAACGGGTGGATTCATGAATACATTTGTTGTAAACAATCATTGCCTTGTCGCGGGAATTGGAAGCCCGCATGGAGATGATCAAGCGGGTTGGCACGTCGCACAGAGGTTGCGTAAAAAGCAATGTCATCAGTTTGAAGTGCGGTTAATTTCTGCACCAGTGGANCTACTGGATGTGATCGAAACACTGGAATACCTGGTATGTTTGGACGCCATCGAAGGGGGGAAACCTCTTGGGACGATTCAGCGACATGTTTGGCCCTTTGAAGCATCTTGGAAGAGTTACAATCAAAGCACGCATGGAATGGATCTTGTGACAGTATTAAAGGTTGCAGAATCTGTTGGTTTATTGCCAGCAAAAGTGATTCTCTGGACAATCGAAGGGGCCAACTGGAAGCCCGGAACTCAGATGAACTTATCGGTTGAGAACAAATTGACTGAATTGGAATTATGTGTGGAGCAAGATTTTATTTCCACGGATACATCAATCGCAATAGAATAACCTCTTGATGGCATTGATTGTCTCTCTTAATTAGGGAGTCGAAGTTGCACGAAGTTTCTTTAGTGAAATCTTTATTACGGCAGGTGGCTGAAATNGCAGAACAGCATCAGGCGGTTAGCGTACAGGAAGTAAAAATTGAAATTGGGCCTCTCACGGGCGTTGAAAAGATTCTTGTGCAAGAGGCTNACGATCAACTCGCAGTCGAGTATGTTGGTTCTAATTGCCGGTTGGTGATTGTCGAGGTGCCTTTGCAAGGAATGTGTGATTCTTGCAAGAATTCAATTGTGATTCATGATTTTCGATTTCTCTGTGAAGTTTGTGGCTCGCCGGATGTTAACATAACCAGTGGAGACGCGTTTCGCCTGCAGGATATTACAATTGATACTGAAACGACTTTGGGAATAACGGAGCAAACATGAAGACAGCCATTCGAGTGAACCGAGATATCCAGTCAGAGAAGAAACAGCGAGCAACCGCTTTTCGCGAAAAATTGACCCGCCAGGGAACGCTGATTCTCAACCTGGTTTCTTCACCCGGCACCGGAAAGACAAGCTTGCTTGAAGCGACTGCTCGGGAATTGGGAAATCGTCTGCGGTTGGGGGTGCTCGTGGGAGATCTTGCGACTGACCGTGATGCACAGCGGCTTGCACCATTTGTTCCAGTGAGACAACTGACAACTGGTGGAGCATGTCATTTAGAAATTTCGTTGGTGGAACAAGGTTGGCAGGAACTGGGTGAGCCTGAACTGGATATTCTATTTATCGAAAACGTGGGAAATCTTGTCTGTCCAGCTTCACACGATTTGGGAGAACATATCAGGGCCTCGCTGCTCAGTACGACGGAAGGAGATGACAAGCCGGGGAAATACCCGAAGATGTTCCGTACTTCTCAGGTGATGCTGCTCACGAAGATGGATCTGCTCCCTCACCTGCCTTTCTGTGTGGAAGACGCAATTGAAGATGCTCGTTTGATTCAACCAGACCTGGATATCTTCACAACCAGTGCAATCTCTGGAGAAGGGATTCCCCAGTGGTGTGAATATCTGGAACAACAAAGGCAGAAACTTGTTGCCAATGTCAGAGCTAGTGAAAATGCAACAGATTAAAAAACAGGAAAAGTTGATCGCGTTACGGATAGTTTTATTGGGCTATGTGCAGGGACTGGGAGTGCGTCCTGCGATTTCCCAATTGGCACAGCGATGCAGCCTTACAGGAACTATCAGCAACCAGGCAGATGGCGTACATCTATTCGTCGAAGGTTGTCATAGTGCCATCGAGCGATTTCAAAGCGAATTGATCGATGCATTACCGAAACTTGCCCGAATCGAGCAACTGATTTCAGAAGAAGTTACCCCCGAAAAACACACAGAGTTCGTGATTCAGAAGAGAGAAGATTCGCATACGAATCATGCTGGTCCGCTGAGTACTCTGGTTCCGGTGGATATGGGGATTTGTGAGCAATGTCTACAGGAAACAAAAGATCCGACGAGTAGACGCTATCAGGATTTGTTCATCAGTTGCACTTACTGCGGGCCTCGTTACAGCATAATTAGAGAGATGCCTTACGAACGAACAGAAACAGCAATGGCCCGTTTCGATATGTGCAGTGATTGTGTAAGCGAATATCACAACAGTGATAACCGCAGGTTTCACGCACAGACAATATGCTGCCCAACGTGCGGCCCCAAAGCCTGGGCAACAGATGAATCCGGCAGGCAGGTTTCGCAAAACATGGAAGCAATCCGGTTCATCTGTCGACGGCTGGAAGCGGGTCAAATTGTAGCGATGCGTGGCTTGGGAGGGTATCAGCTTCTGGCTGATGCGACCAATCATGCAACCGTCCAGAAACTTCGCGAGCGGAAACAGCGACCGGAAAAACCGCTGGCCGTGATGGTTGCTGATTTGGCAAAAGCTCAATGTCTGGCACTGATTTTCCCCAGCGAACGTGACCTGCTACTCAAACCTGCGAACCCGATTGTTATTCTCCAGAGGCAATTAAACTCTCTTGTTTCGCCTGCTGTTTATTCCGGTCTCAATACGCTGGGGATCATGCTTCCGGGCAGTTCGTTGCATTATTGGATTGCAGAACTGTTTGGCAAACCACTGGTTGTGACAAGCGGAAACAGGCAAGCGGAACCGCTGGCAGTTGATGTCGAACAGGCCGAAGAAAGGCTGAGTACTCTTGCAGACTGTTTTCTGCATCACAATCGTCCCATTGTGAATGCATTGGACGATAGCGTGATGCGTGTGGTCGCTGGTCGGCCGATTACGATACGACTTGCACGAGGGCTGGCTCCACTGTCTTTGCCGATACAATCCAAGCAACACGCGATTGCATCGGGTGGACATCAGAAAAACACAATTGCGATCTCCAACAGTCAGCAGGCAATCCTTGGTCCCCACATTGGTGATCTGGATTCTCTGTTGATGAGGGACCATTACGNTTTTACTCTGCGTCATCTCACNTCACTTTATGGAGTACAGAATCCTGAATACATCCATGATCTCCATCCCGACTACCATTCAACGCGTTTGGCGAAGCAGCGTACCGAAGACTTAAAAGGGGTGCAGCATCATCATGCCCATATTGTTTCTGGGATGATTGAGCACGATTTATTACATCNAAAAGTTCTAGGANTCGCCTTTGATGGGACAGGGTTGGGAATTGACGAGACAATCTGGGGAGGAGAGTTTCTGCTGTCAACAACGCAGGGCTTCCAGCGAGTCGCATGTCTTTCGCCGCTGTGGCTAGCTGGGGGAGAAGTCGCAATACGTAATCCGTGGCGAATTGCTCTGTCTTTGCTTCACACAACCTTTGGTGAAGAGAAAGCCATTTCGATTGCTCGGGAAATTTTCCCGGATCGAGAAACAAGTGAAGTCGAAGCCGTTTGCCGTGTAGTAGACCAAAAGCCCTTTAGTAATTCTACGACAAGTGCAGGACGATTGTTTGATGGAGTCGCCGCGTTGATCCTGGCAATGGAAACGGTCTGCTATGAAGGTCAGTTGGCGATGTTGCTGGAATCTCAAGTGATCGAGGACGAACTTAGCAAATACTCCTTTGACATCAAAGCGTATGATCGTATGATCGTATTGGATTGGCAACCTGTGATCAGGCAGATAGTCGATGATTATAAGAATGGGAATTCACAAGCGATCATGGCCAGTCGCTTTCATCGTGGGTTAGCCTTGGGGATTTGCCAGATCTGCGAGCACTTTCCAAAATATCCGGTTCTGTTGTCGGGAGGATGTTTTCAGAATCGGGTTTTGGTGGAAATGATCGTTGAGAAGTTTGAACGAATGTCACGAAAGGTTGTCTTCTCGGAAAACATCCCGATGAACGATGGCGGTTTGGCAGCAGGTCAACTGGTCATCGGGACTGCGCAACGTTCATAATCAAATAGACCAGTAGGAGAAACTGAAACAACGATGTGCTTGGGTATCCCAGGAAAAGTTGTCGGCTGGATAGACCGGAATCCCATATTCTCGCAAGCGGAAATCGAGTTTGAGGGCGTGCGGAAAGTCTGTTATATGGCTTGTGTCGAAAATGCTGAAGTTGGAGATTATGTGATCGTCCACGCGGGGATGGCCATCTGCAAAATCGATGCCGAAGCCGCATTGCTTCAACTCGATACATTGCAGCAACTGCTTAATTCAACCGGGGAGAGCGAAGATGAAATATCTCTCTGAATATCGAGACCCGGTGCTGGCTCAGTCGTTGGTGGATCGCATTCGCAAAGTATCCAGTCAGCAATGGACGATTATGGAAGTCTGTGGCGGGCAAACACATGCACTGCTTCGAACAGGAATTGACGAAGCGTTGTCTGAATGTGTGGAATTGATTCATGGTCCGGGGTGTCCGGTTTGTGTGACTCCTGCGGCTTCGATCCAAAATGCAATTCGCCTTTCGATGCGACCAGGGATTATTGTAACCAGCTTTGGTGATATGCTACGAGTTCCCGGAGAACACGGTTCTTTGCTTGATGCACAGGCACAAAAAGGAAACATCAAAACAGTCTATTCCCCTATGGATGCAGTGCAATTAGCCAGGCAGAATCCGGAAAAAGAAGTTGTGTTTCTGGCAGTGGGTTTTGAAACAACAGCTCCTGCAACTGCAATTGCGGTTCTGCAAGCTTCTCAATTAAAAGTGACAAATTTCAGTATTCTGTGTAGTCATGTTTGCGTCTTGCCTGCAATGAAATTACTCGCTGGATCGAAACAGAATCGTGTGCAGGGGTTTCTGGCAGCAGGGCATGTTTGCACATTAACGGGATTCGAAGAATATGCGGATTTCGTGGAGCAGTTTCAGGTGCCTGTTGCGGTCACCGGATTCGAGCCAACAGATTTGCTCGCCGGTATTCTTGAAGTCGTGACACAATTAGAGCTCCAGCAGGTCAACCTCGTTAACTGTTATCCACGGGCTGCAAAATTGAATGGAAATCAGTCTGCCCGCGAATTGTGTGAGCAGGTTTTTGATGTAACAGATAGGCGATGGCGAGGCATGCAAATCATTCCAGATGGCGGCCTTTGCCTGAAACCAGAATGGTCAAGGTTCGATGCTGAAATTAAATTCTCACTCCCAGCGGAGACTCAACAGGAATGCTCGACGGACTGCCGTAGCGGAGAAGTTCTCGCAGGGATGATCAAACCTCCGGAATGTTCTGCCTTTGGGACTCGCTGCACCCCACAAGCCCCGCTGGGTGCTCCGATGGTCTCTACCGAAGGAGCCTGCGCGGCTTATTATCGCTATCGAAACCACAGTTCACTCCAATCGATCGAGACAACCTGATTGCCCAAAGCCCTATGACCGATAGCCATTGGACGGGAAGTTGCCCTGTCCCCATTAATATGCAAGATCAAATAATTACTCTCTCACATGGTGAAGGGGGGAAGTTATCGCGTCAGTTAATTGAAGATGTCATTCAGCCAATTTTGGGCAAGTCCTATATTGGCTCGCAGGAAGATGCAGCAGCAATTGATCTTCCGAAAAACCGAATCCATATTTCAACAGACAGTTATGTGGTCACACCGATGTTTTTTCCGGGCGGAGATATCGGCACTTTAGCCATCAACGGCACAGTCAACGATTTGCTTGTCAGCGGGGCAGATCCTCAATGGTTAACGTTATCATTAATTATTGAGGAGGGGCTTTCGTTGACGGTGTTTCATACGATTATTTCTAGCATCTCACGAGCAGCTCAAGAAGCAGGGGTTAAAATTGTCACCGGGGACACAAAGGTTGTTCCTCGGGGAGCCGTTGATGGTCTTTACATCAACACAACGGGCATCGGGATCGCGTTTGAAACCCTTCATGTCGATTCACGCAATTTACAGCCAGGCGATCAGTTGATTGTCACTGGTTCAATCGGTCGACATGGTATTGCAATCCTCTCAGCTCGGGAACAGCTGGGGTTTGAGCCACCGCCCGAGANTGATTGCCAGCCGCTGTGTGAGCCTGTCAAAAAACTACTGCAAGCAAATATCTCGCCCCGAGCGATGCGGGATGCAACACGGGGAGGACTAGCAACCGTTCTACACGAATGGGCTGCATCAAGTGGACAGACACTGATGATTGAAGAAGCGAAGCTACCTGTTGCAAAGCAAACAAAAGCTGTCTGCGAGCTACTGGGCCTGGACCCTCTATTCAGTGCTTGCGAAGGAACGATGCTCATTGCAATTGCAAAAGATGATGCAGCAGAGGCAATTCGAGCACTCAGCGAATCAGACGTCTCCAAACGGGCTGCTGTTATTGGTCAGGTGCAAGTTCGTAAATCTGCTCCGGTAANNATNAAGCGAATTCTTGGTATCGAACAACCAATNGATGAACCNATNGGNAGTCAGTTNCCNCGNATCTGTTGAGCCCTCTGGCTGTTACCTACAGTTGAAGGGAACCTCTATTAATTCAAAGGGGGCACAGACATTCCTGTCTGTTTCGTTTGACTATGCCTTAATTTAAGGCAGACAAGAATGTCTACCCTCCGCTCGCAATGTCTTTTTGAATTAATAGAGGTTCCCTGAAATCAAAACTCTTCCCGCAACGCTTCAAAACCTGTGATGACATCAAGGAGCTCTTCCGTAATTGCCTCCTGTCTTCCGAGTTGGTAGTTTTTTTGTAATTCTTCAAGTCGCTCGCCGATGTTTTTCTCAGCGGCTTGCATCGAAGCAATTCGGCTCGCATTTTCGCCTGCAAGAGAATTCGCAATCGCTCGATAAAGCATCACNAANAAATANTGNTGNACCAACTCGGAATATAGATTTTCTGGATCAATTGTAATCATGGGCAGCGAACGNGANTTCCAGCGAGAAGAGGTCGCAGGAAGCACTTCATCCAGTTCAAAAGGGAGAATTCTGGAATGGGTCGGCTGCCAGCTTGCTTTACGGATTCGAATATTGTGAAACTGAATTAAAGTCCCAAGACGGTACTTACGCAGCCAGGCTTCAAGATTCGGGAGAAGATCCAGGGTCAAATTGGAAATGCCATTCACGGAACTGGGAACTTCGTACAAAGCATCAATTTCGTATCCATGATCACTCATCAAGTCGGCGGCCCGAGAACCAACAACCTGGAGCCGGACCTGCTCTCTATCAAAACGGCTTAAAATTATTTCATGAACGTAGGTCGTAATTTGCTCATTGAAAGACCCACACATTCCCTGATCGGAGCCATAAACGACTAGTCCGACCAATTGATCCGAGTCCGTTCGTGGAGGGGTTTCTTGTTGTGGATGCAACCAACGCAGCATCTCAAGACCCTTCAAAACAGTTTCCAGATAATCATTTGAGGCCCGTGCAGCCGATTCGTACTGCTTGATGTTGACGGCTGCAAATGATCTCATCGTATGCACGATCGATTGCATATCTTCTGCAGAACGGATACGTCGCTTCATTGTTTCCAGTATAATCATGAGGACGCAAGCTCCTTGGATACTGATCGGCGAAGAGTCGAAAGCAAAGTCTCCATATCTTCCGAAGTCAACTCTTCTCCACTCTCAATGCGGTTNCAAATCTCTGGCAACTGGTTCAAGACAGCTTCNTNNANCAGCGATTCGGANGCAGCGATTTTATCCAAATCAACAGCATCGAAAAGCCCTTTGGTTACTGTCAGCAGCGAGACAATTTGTGCAACGACAGTAAACGGAGATCCTTCTTGTTGCTTCAGAATTTCCCGAACACGACGCCCACGGTTCAGTGTCCGTCGTGTTTCTTCATCCAGTCGGGTACTGAACCGGGAAAAAGCTTCGAGTTCTCCAAACTGAGAATAGTAGAGTCGTAAATCGCCAGCGACTCGTCGATAAGCCGGTAATTGAGTTTTTCCGCCCACACGTGAAACCGATTTCCCTACATCGACAGCAGGCAGAATCCCCTTCTGGTATAAATCGGGAGAAAGGTATACCTGCCCATCAGTAATTGAAATCAAATTCGTGGGGATGTAGGCCGCCACATTCTGGGCTTCTGTTTCTGCAATCGGCAACGCAGTCAAAGAACCTCCCCCCAATTCCTCTCGCAAATGTGTCGAGCGTTCCAGGAGTCGGGAATGCACAAAAAAGATGTCTCCTGGAAAAGCTTCTCGGCCCGGGGGGCGTCGCAATAACAGAGAGAGTTCTCGATAAGCACGAGCGTGGGCAGTCAAATCGTCATACACGATTAAAACATCTCGCCCCTGTTCCATAAAATACTCCCCAATTGTAGTCGCTGCATAAGGAGCAATGAATTGCAAGCCGGGAGGCGAATTCCCTTCCGCGACCAATACCACTGTGTAATCCATCGCATGATTCTTCTCCAGTCGATCAATCACGTTGGCAACCGCAGACGATCTTTGCGCGATCGCGCAGTAGATACAAATCATATTGTTGTTTCGCTGGTTGATGATTGTATCGACAGCAATGGAAGTCTTTCCGGTCTGACGGTCACCTAGAATCAACTCCCGTTGTCCACGCCCGATCGGAATGAGTGCATCGACAACCTTCAGGCCGGTTTGCAGAGGTACCGTGACTGGTGCACGATCAATAGTTGGAGGAGCAGGACTTTCCACGGGACGACGCAGAGAGATTTCCAGCGGGCCTCGTCGGTCTTTAGGGCGTCCTAATGGATCAATCACGCGACCGAGTAACTCCTCTCCGACAGGGATATCACATTGCCGATAAGTTCGCAACGCATCGTCACCTGATTCCAGTTCACTTGTTTGATCAAGGAGTATCACGCCGACTTCGTCTCGGTCCAGATTGAAGGCAAGGCCGAACGAACCATGAGAAAACTCGATCAATTCATCAAGACAAACATTCGGCAACCCCGTCACCGAAGCCGTTCCCCGATCAACACGGGAAACAATTCCAATTTCTTCAGCCTGTAAAGACTTACGATACTCACTCAGAATCTGTTGGTGGGGGGAGAGGAGATCAGTGACGTACTGATGGGCATCAATCGTTTCTTCCTTCATGCCGAAGTCCCTCCCGCCAAGCGTTGGGTGGCCCCGGAACTCAACAGCGATTCCAGATTTTGCTCCAATTCTCCAAGCGATTCAGCAAGGCTCCAAGACCAACGGTGATCGCCGTAAACCAATTCGACACCGCAAATTAGAGTAGGATCGACTTCCAGATCACACGCACCGTCAAAACCAGAATCTGAATCGGATTGCCCATTCAACAGATGTATTATCCGTTGCTGAGATTCGTCACTGACAGGAAATGCAGAACGAATACGAAGACGGCGATCTGAGGGAGCAGAACTTTTAAACCGCGATAATCCTTCTGGAGATTCCGCGAAGCGTTTGAGAAAGACATCAATCATAACATCCTCCAATTTACAACTGGCCAGTTCTCGCAGCAGAATTCTTGCCGTTTCCTGCACCTCTTTGCCAAGACGCTCTTTCAATGTTCGTAGAATTCTTTCGCGTTCTTGCTGATAGACGCTGTGCCAGCGTTCCCTTGCCACTGCGACTTCTGTTTTCGCCTGTTCAATCTGCTTTCCCTTCCAATCGGTCACTTCTTCACGCACCTGTCCCATCATTTTTTCACGGGAACCCTCCAGGTCTGCCATCTGCTGACGATAAGTCGCAAGAAGTTCGGTTGCTTCTGCTTCAGCCTGACTTACTTTCTCTTCACGCGAGATAAAGCCCTGCTCTCGTTTTTCTATCGTATTCAAAACAGGCCGGCACAAAAAATGTCTCAAGAGCCACACAAGGATCAGAAAATTAATAATCTGAGCCGAGTAGGTAAACCACGTGTCATTGGAGATATTCATGGTGCTAACAATTCAAAAGTTTTATGCTTTGTTTCCTGATTCACTGACCAACTACTGTGGATACAAACGGATTTGCAAAGAGCAGAATGATCGAAATCACAAAGCAATAAATGGCAGTCGATTCCACCATCGCCATCCCCACAAACAGAGTTCGCGTAATCGTGTTCGCTTCATCGGGCTGCTGTGCGATAGAGGAAAGTGCCTGGGCCAACGCACGAGCTTCCCCCAATGCGGGGCCAATCGACCCAATCGCAATTGTGAAACCGGCCATCACAATGGATGCAACCGCGATCGCAGTTTCGTGATTCATAATTTCTCTTTCTTTTCTGAAATCGGTGATAACTCTGGAGATACGTTCTGATCAGTGACTGTTTTCTGTGCATGGGCAGCAGTTGCTGAGGCGATGTAGACGACCGCCAGGACTGCAAAGATGTAAGCCTGAATAACTCCCGTAAGAAGCCCCAGCAGGTTGATCAGAATTGGAACAAACAGCGGTACAAATCCAATCAAAATCGCTGCCAGCACTGCTCCGCTCATCATGTTGCCATACAGACGCACCGCCAGTGCCAACGTTCGGGACAGTTCGCCGATCACATTAAAGGGCAGCATCAATGCTGTCGGTTGCAGATATTGCCCAAGATAATTCCGGAAACCCTGCTTTGAAATACCGTAAAATGGAACTGCAAAAAAGACACAGGTTGCCAGCGCAGCCGTCGTTGAAAGCGAAGCCGTGGGCGGCTGAAAACCAGGAACCACAACCAATAAATTACTAAAAACAATAAACAGGAACAATGTTCCCGCAAACGCAAGATAAGGCTCTGGGTTCTGCTCGCTGATGTCTCGAATCTGCTTGCGAATCGTGACAACAACCAGTTCCAGAAAATGTTGCCAGCCGGGAATCGGTCCGTTTTTTCGTAATCGCCGTGACATCAACAGCGAGCCAAGCGTCAGGAATACCGTGACCAACAGGGAATTGACAATCGTTGCATTGACCGGAAATTCACCCAGCCGGAAATAGATGGTCTTGTCTGGATCAAACAGCATGCTTGTTCTCCCCAGATTCGTAAGCAGCCGAAGCGACTAAAATGAAGCGGGCGACCGTAAGGCCAATCATAAAAAAGACGAGCCTCCCTAAGCCCTGCTGGAGAACAGCAAACAAAATGCCAGCCAGACATGCCAATCGAACCAGCGTGAAAAATGCGAGCCAGCGAACTGCATGCTCACTTCGGACAGCAAGACGAATCGAATGTCGCATCCAATAAAAATAAAGCAGGCCAATCCCCAAGCCACCCATCAAACTCGGCCCGAATGTTATTAATATTGGAATTAGAATTTCAAACATTATTCCAACCTGACATACAAGAAAAGGTATCGGGAACAAGCTCCCTGAGAATATTAATACTTAACTCGTTATTTTTTCGAATCATCACGTTGACTTTCGGTTGTAATCCACTGCCAGGCAGTCACACATCCAATCGCTAGACCGCAAAACATCAGCATCAACGTCCACGAGTAGTGACTGGGATAGGCACGATCAACCCACCAGCCAATTGCGACTCCAACCAATGTCGGCGTCACCACAGACCAACCAATCACGCCAAAGGCTCCCAGTCCAAACCAGATCGAGCGATCTCGGTTTTTCTGGGCAGCCAGCCGGCGTTGCTCAGCCTTTCCAATTTGCTTCTGAAACTGTTTCTGAGATCGTTCCAGGGAATTATTCTCGGGCATCCTGATCAGTCCTCCAAAACTAACAGACGACGGAAAAAATTGGATTCCAGACGAGCGATCGCTGAGCGGGCAAGTCGCTCCCGGTCATCAGTCACTTCAAAATGTTCCTGAATAAGCGTCTCAAGCTCTCCCAGCTCTGGGCCAGTCACCGCTTGCTGAACAGAGACCATCACTTCCCCCTGATGTTTCACCAGGATGCCTGCGTTGACTGCAACATAAATGGTCGTCTCTTCTTCCGATTCATGTGATTGCAATGTGTACGACAATAACCCAGGAACGAGCACCGTCACAAAATCGGAATGTCGTGGTTCGAGACAGAAACTTCCCCCACTTGATTCTGCTGTCAGTTTCGTAATTCGCTGCTCCAGAAGGACTGCATCGGGAACCATAATTTTCAGCTGCATCGAATCGGTCAAACTGTTGATCATGACGTTGCCTCCGTTTTCAATTTGACATCATCAATAGAGCCGATCATGTACAGAGCCTGTTCGGGGGCATTGTAAAATTCGTCCTGTAAAATTCTTTCCACTCCCACCAGAGTTTCAGACAACGAAACCATGCGTCCCTGGTAACCGGTAAACTGCCCGGTTGTGAAAAAGGGTTGCGTCAGAAATCGTTCCAGTCTGCGGGCGCGATTGACAATGCGTCTGTCTTCCCGAGAAAGTTCGTCCAAACCAAGCATCGCAATGATATCTTTGAGTTCCTGATATTGCGCCAATGTTTTGCGAACCTCCCTGGCAAGTTGTGCGTGCCGTTCACCGACAATTT
>JAESQE010000094.1 GCA_016765335.1 Planctomycetaceae bacterium | reverse complement strand
CCTCTGTTAATACAAATGGGGCACAGACATTCGGTGTCTGTTTCGTTTGAGCAGGCCTTCATTCCAGGCAGACAGGAATGTCTACCCCCCGCTCGCAATGTCTTTTGAGGGGATCTCTATTAATTGAATTCCAAAGGTTCTCGAATACAGTTTGGTTATAACAAACAGTTCAAAAACCCCCTCTAACTCCCCCTTCGTAAGGGGGAGAACCAATGAATAGAGGTTTTCTATAGGGTTAACGAACTGGTCCGCAGCTTACGGTACCTAAGGGAGGTTGTTGGTGCGAATAGGAATTATCTCAATCCAGCACGAATCGAACACTTTCGTTCTGGAACCGACTACTTTAGACGACTTCAAGCATGATGTGCTTGCCTCAGGTGAGGATGTTCGGCGTGTCTTTCAAGACGCTTTGCATGAAGTGGGGGGATTCTTTTCCGGTTTGGATGAGGCCGGCGTGGAAGCAGTCCCCATTTTTGCTGCTCGGGCAGTACCTGGCGGGATCGTTACTCAAGAAACTTTCGATTATCTGACGACAGAAATGTTGAATCAACTGGAAACCGCAGGGCCTTTAGATGGGCTGTTGGTTGCTCCTCATGGTGCAGGGGTTTGCGAATCTGTTCGGGACATGGATGGCCATTGGCTGGGGCTTGTTCGGGATAAGATTGGTCGTTCCGTTCCGATGATCTGCACGCTGGATGCTCATGCAAATGTGTCGCAGCGAATGATCGATTTGTGTGATGCAACAATTGTGTATCGCACGAACCCGCATTTGGATCAACACGAACGTGGTTTAGAAGCTGCCAGGTTGATGGTCCGAACTGTTCGTGGTGAGGTGAAGCCAACACAGGCAATTTGTCTTTCTCCGGTTGCCATCAATATTGAACGCCAGCATACTGAGTCTGAACCTTGCAAATCTTTGATAGGTTCAGCAAATCAAATGCTTCAGATTCAGGGCGTACTTTCCAACAGTGTTGTGCTTGGTTTTCCTTATGCAGATGTCGAGGAAATGGGAGCCAGTTTTGTTGTTGTGACAGATGGCGATTCTGATCTTGCGAATAAATTGGTCAAACAATTGGGAGCCGAATTACTTACTCGGCGAAAAGAATTCGTTGCTCATCTGATTAGTGTGAAAGATGCACTCGATCAAGCTTCAGTAATAGAAGGCCCCGTTTGCTTGCTGGATATGGGAGATAATGTGGGTGGCGGTTCATCCGCTGATGGAACATTAATTCTGCATGCTGTGCAAAAAAGTCAGGGGCCATCGTGCTGTGCCTGTTTGTACGATCCGAAAGCTGTTCAATTAGCGATAAAGGCTGGGGTGGATAGTCAGCTCGCACAATTCGCAATGGGGGGAAAACTGGATGCTCGCATGGGGACACCATTAATTGCAGATGTTCGAGTGATAAGTATTCACGATGGGACGTTCACCGAAAATGAAGTTCGGCATGGTGGAAAAACAGAATATAAGATGGGGCCATCGGTCGTGGTAGAAACAGATTACGGCACAACGATTCTACTCAACAGTTTTCGAACTCCGCCCTTCAGCTTGAAACAACTGACATCCTGCGATATTGATCCGACGCAGTTTCAATTACTGATTGCAAAAGGAGTCCAAGCCCCGTTGGCTGCTTACAGTCCTGTTTGCCCCAATGCGATTCGAGTCAATACGACTGGTTCTACTTGTGCAGATATGCTGCAACTTGACTATGAACACAGACGGAAGCCTCTGTTTCCTTTCGAACAAGAAGTAAATAATGACTGATCGTGTTGAACTGAAAACAATCATATGCAAAGGTGCGAAACCCGGGCCTCGGTTGCTGATAACCGGTGGCGTGCATGGCGATGAATTTGAGCCAATGGTTGCGATTCGTCAGCTATCAAATCAACTTGACCAGGATAATCTGGCAGGCACAGTGACGATGGTGCCTGTTGTTAATGAAGATGCATTTTATTGGTGCAGCCGAACGGCTGAAGATGATCTTGATTTGGCGAGAACGTGTCCGGGCGATCCCGATGGTTCGATCACGCAGCGGACTGCCCATGAACTTTCCAAGCTGATTCGGCAATCTGACTATTACATCGATCTGCACACCGGCGGCACGGTGATGTCGATCTATCCGCTGGCCGGTTACACGATGCATTCAGATCTTAAAACGCGACAGGCTCAGCACGAGATGGCCCAGGCGTTTAACTTGCCACTTGTTTGGGGGTCTGATCCGACACTTGATGGGCGATCACTTTCGGTTGCACGTGATGCAAATGTTCCTGCGATTTATGTTGAATATCATGGGGCTGCTGTGTGCGATCCTGTTGGGGTAGATGCGATGATTAAGGGCTGCTTGAATGTGATGAGCAATTTAAAAATGCTTGAACGCTTGGTTCCTGAATCGCAATTGCTTTATGATGTTCAGGAAACGGAGCCGGATTCCGGGTTCTTTCAATTGTCGCAACTTGCAACTTGTGATGGATTCTTTGAAACAGCGGTTACACTTGGTGATATTGTAGAGGCTGGAGATTTGATTGGTTGGATTGTTGATCCTTTAGGGGCCAATCGTGTTGAGGTATTTGCAGAGTCTTCGGGATTGGTGAATTGCTTGCGGACATTTCCTTCAGTGAAGCAGAATGATTGCCTGGCGTATATTGTTGATATCGGAAAGAAGTCATAATGGAAAATCGTCCTGTGGTATTCATTACCGGAGCAGCTGGCGGGATCGGAACTGCAACTTGTCTGGAGTTTGCCAGCCGAGGTTACGATGTTGCAATGGCGGATCTGTCAGCAGATCCCTTAGAGAGCCTTGCAAAGCAAGTTCAAAACCTTGGTGTCAACTCTCTGATCTTACCGGGGGATTTGTCCGATTTCGATTATGCAGAATCTGCGGTTCAGAAAACGGTTGATCATTTTGGAAAGATTGATGTTCTGGTTAACAACGCAGCGTGGCGAGAATTGATCACGATGAGAACGATTTCATTGGAATCTTGGGAGAAGACATTGAAAATCTGCGTGACTGCTCCGGCATTTCTTTCACGCTGGGTTGCTGCGGATATGGAAAAACGTAACAAGGGTGTGATTATCAATATTTCGAGTATTCAATCGCAATGTGCAGCCGGCTTGAGTCCCGCCTACGTGGCAGCCAAAGGAGCATTGGATGCATTAACCAACGAGTTCGCAATTCTTTGGGGGCCTAAGGGAGTCCGAGTATTAGCTGTCAACCCGGGAGTGATTGATACCGAAGGCAGCCAGGATTACGAATCAAGTGACGGCGAAAACCTGACTGCACTACAGCACAAGTGGAGTGAAGATATGATCCCTCTTCGTCGCTGGGCTGCGGGTAAGGAAATTGCGACAACCGTTGCGATGCTGGCTTCCGATGATGCAAGTTACATTACAGGCACGACCATCGTGGTTGATGGCGGCGTAAAAAATCAGTTTTCCCCGTATTCAATTAAGAAAATGATGTTCCCGGATGATTTTTAACCCTTTGGGATCATCTGAATTATTCAATTTCCCTCGGTACAAAGAGATCAAAAGTTTTTACTTAACATTCAATAGGAATACAGTCNCATGCAAGCACTACGAAACATTTGCCAGTTGACGACTCTGATTGTGGTTTGTTCGGTTATCGGCTCATCAGATTTAGTTGCTCAGCCGCAGCCGCCGTATCAAGTGAAAGAAGTTGAAGGTGTGGACAAAATCCGTCTGCTTCAACCCGGGCCGGGGAATCCTCGAAACAGTGAAGGTGATTTTATTCTACTGAAAGATGGTCGTTTGATGTTTATTTACAGCCACTTCACAGGCGGAGGAAGCGATCATGCAGCAGGTCATTTGGCTGCTCGGTTTTCGAAAGATGGCGGGAAAAGCTGGAGCAAGAAAGATGTTGTCGTTGTCGAACGAGAAGGCAAATTCAATGTAATGTCGGTTTCTCTACTTCGATTGCAATCGGGAGAAATCGCATTGTTTTATTGCCGAAAGAATTCGATTGCAGATTGCCGACCGTTGATGCGGCTGTCTACGGACGAAGGAAAATCCTGGAGTAAGCCGGTCACCTGTATCAAAAAAGTTGCCTACAACGTGCTTAACAACGACCGGGCAGTCCAACTGAAAAGTGGTCGGTTGATACTGCCTGTTGCATTACACAATTCTCCTTCAGTGAATAAATTCAACGGGCGGGGAATCATCAGTTGTCATTATTCAGATGACAAAGGCAAAACCTGGAAGCAATGTGAGACCGAGCAACAAGGGGATAAAATTACATTGCAGGAACCGGGTATTATCGAATTAAAAAATGGTCACTTAATGATGTTTTGCAGGACGAATCAGGGGAGTCAGTTTCTTTCATTCTCGCTAGATCAGGGGATTACCTGGTCGCCGTTCAAACCTTCAAATATTATTTCTCCGGTTTCGCCAGCGACGATTGAACGAATCCCTGCGACTGGTGACTTGTTGTTGATTTGGAATGACCATGAAAATATTGATGCAGCTCGCAAGGGGAGACGGACTCCTTTTAATGTTGCTGTTTCACGTGATGAGGGAAAAACGTGGGAGCATACAAAAACCCTCGAAGACGACCCCAATGGCTGGTACTGTTACACAGCCCTTATATTTGTCGGGAATGATGTGCTGCTTGGTCACTGTGCCGGGGATCGTCGAACCGGCGGTTTGAATACAACTCAGATGACCCGCTTTTCACTCGATTGGTTGTACGATAAATAAACAAAAACACTTCAGGGAACCTCTTAATAATTCAAAAAGAGGTTGCGAGCGGAGGGTAGGCATTCTTGTCTGCTTTGAATTAAGGCAGACTCAAACGACACAGACAGGAATGTCTGTGCCCCCTTTGGATTCATAGAGCTTCCCTTCAGATAACACCGAGTCCAGGCAATAGAAAAGGATCCAATATGAGTTGCGAGAATAGTTTTTGGAAGTGGGCAGATCGTATTGCTCCGGTTGATCCGCAGTCGCAGATTTCACTCGGCGAAGGTGGGACTCCGCTGGTAAGATCTCGTAGAATCGGCCCTGCGATGGGGTTTGATAACCTCTACTTCAAACTGGAAACCGCGAACCCGAGTGGTTCGTTCAAAGATCGGTTTGCGGTGGTTGCGGTGTCTGATTTGTTGGCTCGCGGAGTCAAACATTGCCTGGCAACATCCAGCGGGAATACCGGAGCAGCACTGGCAACTTATTGTGCAGCGGCTGGAATTCAATGCACAATCGCCATTCTGGAAACAACCCCGATGGGGAAGCTATCACAAATGTTAGCTCATGGCGCGAAGCTGATTCGTGTTAAGGGGTTTGGCTTAGACCCTGTAATCACCGAAGAAACGTTTAAGATGCTGGTTGATATCGGACAGGCACAAGGCAGTCCGCCTCAGATCAGTGCTTTTCATTATTCTCCGGTGGGGATGTCTGGGACGCAAACTATTAGTTATGAACTGGCGGAGCAGTTTGCTGCTCTGGGAAGTCAGCCGGATCATATTTTCATTCCTGCAGGAGGTGGTGGGTTTGTACTCGGGGCTGCGATTGGGTTTGAGCAGTTAGCAGAATCCGGTCAGCAAATGCCTTGTATCGAAGTCGTGCAACCGGAAGGGAATGATACCATTGCGTCCCCACTTCGAAACGGTTTAGATCGAGCACAGGCAGTTGATTGCACCTCGCAGATTAGTGGTTTGCAGGTGGCATCGGTGATTGATGGAGATGAAGTCGTTACCAAGTGCAGGGCTTCGGGAGGAACGGGGCACACAATTACCGACGAACAAGTTTGGGAAGTTCAAAAAAAGTTGGCCCGAGAAGAAGGCATCTTCTGTGAGCCTGCCGGAGCAGTCGCGACCGCAGGAGCTTTGCAAGCGATGGCTGCTGGGGAAATCGATCCAAACAAGAACATCACCTGTTTAATTACCGGTTCTGGATTCAAAGATCCCGTTGCGATTGACCGCATGAATCACAATCTGGAAGTGCCAACGTTAGATACCGAAGAAATGGCAGCTCTACTTCAGCAGACAAATTGATTATCATCGGGTAGTATTGCAATTAGCGTTAAATGGTAGACAGTTTAATGATTTTGGAATATGATTTCCTGGCGACTCACCCAACGTAGCCGGTATCAAACAGGAGAGA